>NZ_JAPYVU010000029.1 GCF_028276765.1 Sulfurihydrogenibium sp. | reverse complement strand
TAAAATAAAGATTAGAGTTTTGCATTTTTACCTCCTTGGTGGAATTTTTGCTATTACAATTTTAACTGCCACCAAGGAGCTTTTTTAGATGTTTTATTTATATTTGAATTTCTCACCCGAGGTATATTTTCAAATATAGTGGAATATCTATCTACACATACCTAACTTGACGCTTTAGCTCTGACAAGGGTTTAGAATATTCAAGGGAGGACTCTTGCACTCTTTCAGTCTCTCAAGATACCTTTCTATCAACATCTTAAGGATTTGCTTTTTTGTCAGAGCTCCATTTACTTGTGCGTTTGTTTTATTTCCACATGCTTTACATTCAACTCTGGAAGTTAAAATAATGTTGTGTCTAAATAAAATTATAAGGAGGAATAATAATGGATAAGAAAGAATAATTTGAAAAAGTATTAGACAGATCAGCTGAAAAATTAGTTAAAGAACTTTTTCCAAAAGGTATAAAAATCTTAACATAAATTTCCAAGAAGATAAAAAGGGTAGATTTAGACCACAAATATTGTCTAACCATTACAAAAGAGTCAACGAAGATTACATAGACCTTCTTATAAGTTTAGTATACAATGGATACTCAGAAAGCAAGATAGATTTCACACTAAAAAGCTTGGGCTTAGAGAGATACTCATGTTTAATAAAAAGTTTCGATCCAGACACAAAATTATGAGGGTGTTCCAAAAATTCAAACTGTCATTCTGCAGCCGGCGAGGAATCTCATAATTTTCTTTTCAAATCGAAAAAATCAAAAACGAGATCTTTCGACCTTACGGCCTCGGAATGACAAGGAAAGGTAAACTTACGGGAATTTTGGAACACCATCACACAAAATTATCGACAAGTCTCATAACCAAATCAAAAACAGATATAACCCCATCTATCAATCTAATTGGCAAGACAAAAGAAGAGGCTATAAAAGAGTTAGAAAAGTACATCGATAAAGTAATACTTGAAGGTTATACTACTTTTAAAATAATCCATGGCTATGGAACAGGCGTTTTAAGAAATGTAGTGAGAGAATACTTAGATAAACTTCCATTTAAACTAAAATACGAAGATGCGCCATATCACGAAGGTGGTCTTGGAGTAACCATAGTTAGATTTG
The DNA here is from genome assembly GCF_028276765.1 of Sulfurihydrogenibium sp. Taxonomy (NCBI): domain Bacteria; kingdom Pseudomonadati; phylum Aquificota; class Aquificia; order Aquificales; family Hydrogenothermaceae; genus Sulfurihydrogenibium; species Sulfurihydrogenibium sp. The sequence continues at coordinate 20,888 of NZ_JAPYVU010000029.1, read as the reverse complement.
AAGAGTAGAGGGATAGAATTTTTGATTTATTTTAGATGCTAATTGAAATAGAGATAAACCTGTATTGATATTTTTAACCGTTTTATCTAATATTTCCATGAGGTCTTTTATTTTTCTAATTAATAAGTCTAAACTTTTTAGCTATCCTCCACAGCCAATCTCTCTCATAGTTTTGTTTTCTTGGAGTAATTAATAAATTACTTAAGCTTTAAAATCTAAACTGTGTGTTTTTCTTTTTCTAATCCTTGAGCTCTTTGAGCTCTTTAATATTTTTTAATAATTCTTTAATAAAATCATTATAACTATGATTTCTAATCCCAACTATATGATTCATTAAACTCATGTATAAAACATGCTTTAAATTATTTTCCAGGGCATAATTTTTTTCTTTTTTTAATAAATTTATTGCATCATAGTGAGTTTTTTTAGCCATCACTTTGACAGAATTGGTTGCATGCCATCTATAAAGTGCTACCGGTTTGTCAACATACGCAAATTTATATTTTTTAGAAAGTTTAAGCCACATTTCCCAATCTTCTAATGTATTCCCTTCTGTCCAAGCTCCAACTTCCCTGATATTTTCAAGTTTAATAATGCAAGACATGGCAGGTAAATAATTTCCGGCCAATAAAGTTTTATATGAACCAAATAGATTTGGATCCTTATAATCAAAATCTCTATAACTCGTATGAAAATCTAAAAACAAATTAAATCCTTTTTCTTTGGAGGTTGGAGTTAAAGTTATTGGGTCTAAATATATTTCCTTCCCATTTTCATCTATGAAAATTGCATTTCCAAATGCAGCAGCGTAACTATCGTCCAGGGATTCAAGTTTATCAACCAATACAGAAATTTTATCTTTAAGTAATACATCATCAGAGGCTATCGGTGAGAAATACTTTCCTTTTGCCCAATCAACAGCTTCATTTAATGTTGCGGAAAGTCCTTTATTTTCTCTATTTCTATATTCAAATCTTACAAATCTTTTTTCACATTCAGGGATATATTTTCTTATGACTTCATTCGTTTTGTCTTTTGAACCATCATTTATTATGATAAGCTCAATATTTTCATAGGTTTGGTCGATTACACTTTGAATTGTTTGTCCTACATATCTTTCGTGGTTATAAGCAGGTATGCAAATAGTAACCAGTGGTAAATTTTTATCTTTTTTTAAAGCTTCATCTTCCATTTAAATACCCCTTTAATGCAAATAATAGAAATATCGTATATAATAGATAGTTTACCATAAATGCTATAGAAATTCCAACAAGTGTATAAGTCATACCAGTTTGGGAAAATCCCGATTTTCTTGAATTCATAATATCACAAAAGTATTACCTTGGGTGAGAAATTAGCGGTTTTTATAGAATTTAAAAAAAGAGATCCTTCGGACTTACGTCCTCAGGATGACGAAGAAAACTTGATAATCATATACTTGACTATGGGCAACCCATATTTGTCATTCTGCAGCCGGCGAAGAATCCCATGCTTTTATTGAATTTCTCACCCGACGTATCCTGAAATTATTCTTATAACAGTAGATATAGAAGAAAGAATCGAGGTTTTAATCAAATTCATTAATTGCCTCAATTACTTTTTCAGCCTCTTCTAATGTTAAAACACCGCTTATAGGCAAACTTAATACTTCTCTGGATATTTTTTCTGTTATCGGATAACTTCTATCGTTCCATTCTTTGTATGCAATTTGTTTATGTGGCGGAATAGGATAATGAATCAATGTATGTATCCCTTTATCTAATAAATATTTCTGAAGCTTATCTCTTTTTTCTGTTCTTATTACAAATAAATGCCATACGTGATTGCTATCTTCTCTAACTTTAGGCAAAATTATATTATTATTTTTAATATTTTCTAAATAAAATCTTGCTATTTTTCTTCTTCTTTCTATTTCTTCATCAAGATATTTAAGTTTAACCCTCAATATAGCTGCCTGAATTTCATCAAGTCTGCTATTTACTCCTTTGTATATATTTTCATATTTTTTGCGACTTCCATAATTTCTTAAGGCTTTTAATACTTCAGCTAATTGGTCATCGTTTGTTGTGATTGCTCCTGCATCTCCAAGGGCTCCAAGATTTTTGCCTGGATAAAAACTAAATCCGCTTGCATCTGCCAAATTACCAGACCGTTTATCTTTATAATATGCTCCGTGCGATTGTGCTGAATCTTCTATAACTTTTAGATTATATTTTTTTGCAATTTCGTTTATTTTATCCATTTCACAAGTCTGTCCGTATAGATGAACAACCATAATAGCTTTTGTCTTTGAGGTAATATTTTCTTCTATTTTATCCGGGTCTATGAGATATGTGTCTATGTCTGGTTCTACCAATACAGGAATAAGATTATTATTTGTAATGGCAAGAATGGTTGCAATATAGGTATTTGCCGGAACTATAACTTCATCTCCATCAGACAAAATTCCAAGCTCTTTGTAGGCTCTTAAAATTAAAGTAAGGGCATCAAGCCCATTTCCTACACCTATTGCGTATTTTGTACCACAGTAATTGGCAAACTCTTTTTCAAATTCTTCTACTTCTTTTCCGAGAATATACCATCCACTATCAATAACTCTTGTACACGCTTCTATCAGCTCATCTCTATACTGAGCGTTAAGTTTTTTTAGGTCCAGAAATGGAATCACTTTTATCTCCAGCTTAGTAAAATAAATGTCTTTTATTTCTTCATAATAAAAACTGGTGAATTATTTGCATAAAAAACTATTCACTCTTCATTATTTTTGTCATTTATTAACATGAAAACTTTACTGTTCCTCATCTCATAAATTTTTCCACATTCGCATTCCGCCTTACTATCTTTAAATTTTAATTTTTTACCACATATACAAACATAACCTTTTATTTTTGCAGGATTACCGAATACAAGAGCATAATCAGGAACATTTTTTGTCACAACACTACCTGCGCCAATCATGGCCCATTTCCCTATAGTAATGCCACATATAATTGTAGCATTCGCTCCTATACTTACCCCTTCTTCCAAATAGGTCTTTATAAACTCTTTAGGGTATACCTTACTTCGTGGATAAAGATCATTAGTAAAAGTAACATTTGGTCCTATAAACACATTGTCTTTAATTCTTAAACCATCCCAAATTTGTACTCCACTTTTTATTGTTACATTATTTCCGATTATTACATCGTTTTCAATAAAAGTATGATCACAGATATTGCAGTTTTCCCCAATTACTGCTTCTGGCAGTATATGAACAAAAGCCCAAATCCTTGTCCCTTTTCCTATCTTATTTGATTCTACTATTGCTTTAGGATGTATATAAACACCATCGATCTCCGTATACACTTTTTTCATTTTCCTTTCCTCACTTCTTTCAAAAACTCATCATAATCTCTTATATAGTCATCCTCATTGTAAAAATCAGATGCTAACACAAGACAAACAGAACCGGAGGAAAAATTATCCATTTCTCTCCATATCATAGTTGGTATATATAGCCCATAATAAGACCTATTTAGATGGTATCTTCTTTTTTCGTATCCATCATCTACTACAACATCAAAACTTCCACTTACAGCAATTAAAAGTTGCTGTAAATTCTTATGAGCATGTCCACCTCTTGTTTCACCACCTGGAACATCATACAAATAATAAACTCTTTTAATCTCGAACGGTATATGTTTATTACTTTCTATAAATGTAAGATTGCCTCTTGGGTCGCTAATCTTGGGAAGGTTTATTATTTTACACCTTTCAACACTCATTTTCCCTCCGATTTTTAAGCTAAAAAATTATTTCCTTTATCTTTACCAACTCTAAAAACTCATCAAATAAATCTTTTCTCTCTGGATTCAACTTTAATTTTAAATACCTTTTTTCAATATCATAGTCTATAATAACATCTTCTGTATAACTTTCAAGCTCTTTCAATCTATTTTCTATTTCTTCTTTGTCAAAATTGCCTCTATTTACTTTCCCTTTTATCCTTTTACTAAAATCAAAAATACCATCCAAAATAGCTTGTTTCTTATTATACTCTGATTCGATATAGCTTTTTCTAATCTCATCTAAAGTGATTGTCAGATAATCCATAAAATCATATTTATTATCTGCTGTATAATCAAGAATCAACAATCTGTTTCTTATCTCATAATAATACCATAAAGGATATTTATTGCTTTTATCTGTAGTACCTCCAACTTTATGTCTGATAAATGTAAAAGGTGTATAAATTGGATTTATTCCGTTTTTTCTTAATCTTATAAGAAATTCATTATCTTCAAAGTATAAAAAGAAATCTTCGTTTATATATCCAACCTTTTCAATAACTTTACTTTTCATAAAGATGTTGGCACCTGATAAAAACTTCACATATCTTAAGCCATAATCTTTTAAGTTTTCAACTCCGCCTAAGAATATATTGTCCCCTGCATATTGAACTTTTTCATCATCGTAATTTTTTATCTTACAAGTAACTACCGGAACGTCTGTATACTCTAAGGTCTTTAAAAGCTCCAAAGGTGTGTTTTTTTCTATTTTCGTATCCGGATTTAGCAGCCATATATATTCTGATTTTAAATTTTCTATAGCGTATCTTATGCCTAAATTGTTTCCGCCAGCATAGCCATTGTTAACATTTTTTAGTAGATAGTATTGTTTTGTTGTAATTTCTCCAAACACTTCTTTTAAGATATTTTCAAGCCTATTAAACTCTTCTTCATTTTCAGAATTATCCACAACTATAAAATCTATGTTTGGATAGTTAGACTCTATGATGGATTTAGCAAGACTTTTTATATATTCAGAAGATAAGTAATTAACCGTTATGATTGCTATTCTTGGTTTGGATTTTATTATTTTAGCCTTTTGTCTAAAAAAGTCTTTTGGTTTTTCTTTGTCAGTAAATTTGAAAACATATCTGTACCTTCCATCGGACAAGTCAAATGCATAAAATGGCTCTGTTTTTTTTACATTTTTCATAAACAAATCTATTGGATTTGGAACGTTTCCATATCCGTATTTTTTGATTAATTTCTTTAAAAAGTTGTATAAACTTAATTTATTTAGATAATTAGCTTTTTTTATATCTTTTTCAAACGATTTATGATTTTTATGTGCTATCAATACTGAAGGTAAAACATACTGTTTTAGATTTTTTTCTTGAGCTTTTAATGAAAAATCAAAATCATCAAATCCAAGGATAAGGTCTTCATCAAATTTTCCAAATTCTAAAAATCTTTCTTTTGATATTCCAATACAAAATCCTGATAAAAGAGTTGTATCTTCACGATAATCATTGTAAATATACTTTAAAAATTTTTCATATCTTCCTAAGTCTAAAAATTGAAGGCTTGGAAGAATATAACTAGATAAATTATTTTTATACATTGCTATGTCAGAAACCGGACCAACCATTGCAACATGTTTATCTTGTAGCTCTTTGTAAAACCTGTTTAACCAATCCTTGGAGATTACAACAGTATCTGGATTTAAAAATACTAAATAAGAATTCTTTGACAATTCAACTCCTTGATTTATAGCTTTAGAATATCCAAGATTTTCTGAATTTTTTATTATCTTTATTCTGCTGTCACTAAAAGATTCTACGATTTCAACCGTGTTATCTTTTGAATTGTTGTCAACAATGATTATCTCATCGTTTTCTAATAAATAAGAATCTAAAACTGATTGAACGCATTCTTTGATAGTATCTGAAGAGTTGTAAGAGACTATAATTATAGAAAATGGTTTTCTTTCAATTTTTAAATCTAAATTTGTGTTGTAGATTTTGTTTAACAATTGCTTTAAATCTTTGGAAAGTTTTCTATCAGTTTTTATGTATGGGTAAAAGACATTAATATAATATAAACTTTCTACAAATCCATCTTTGTACCTAAATAAATTTTCATCTATACCAAGACTGTCAATAAATTCTTTAGTTAAGAAAACTTGCCTCTCAACTGCTCCTTTAATTGCAGTTTTTATGTTAAGCTGATCATTTGCTCCATGCATTCTAAATAAGTTAGAGACTTTGCTACTTAAATAAACCTTTCCTTTTTTTGCTAAATTCATCCATAAAAACCAATCTGAATTGGCTTCAAACTCTATATTGTTAAATTTAAATAGCTCAAAATCTACTTTGTCTTTTCTAAACATAAAACCTGAAAAACTTCCCATAATGTTAAAAATTTTTTCTAAGGATTTTTCTATCAGCCACTTACCATTAACGCAAGAATCATTAAAATGCTTTTCATAAAATTCTAAATGGTTTTTAAATACAGTCGGATAAATAACTTTTGATCTCTCATCGACAAATAAAGTTTTTCCGGCAGATATTACTATGTTGTCATCTTCCTTAAAAGGTTTGCTTAACTCTTCTAATGTATAAGGTGCAAGGATACCATCATCGTCTAAAAAATGGATTAAATCTCCTGACGCTAAGTAGAACAGATTTTTGTAATTTCCTGCCAGTCCAAGATTTTTCTCATTTTTATGGTATTTTATAAAAGGATAATCTTTAGCAAACTCCTCTACAACTTCAAAATTCTTTTTGTTTATCTCTTCATTTGGATTATCATCTGCAACTATAACTTCATATGGTTTAAGTGATTGTCCTAAAACACTTTTTAAAGCTTCTCTTAAATACTCCGGTCTGTTATAAGTTGGAATTAAAACTGATATTTTTAAGTCCATCATAAAAAACCTTATCTATTTTTAGTTGATTTATAATATAATATACATTGAGACAGGAATTCAATAAAATCAGGATTCTTTGTCGGTTGCAGAATGATGATCAAAAGGTTAGTTGATTTTTAAGGAGGATTACCATGGTAGAGATAAAAGGGGAAATAAATAAGGAAGTTATCAATACTTTAATAGAGTTGACTAAAGCGATCATTGGAGAAAAGGCTGTAGATAATATAGTGAAATCTGTTATGGAGAAAAACAAAGAAAACTGTACTGGAAGAGATATTGTTTTTGCTTTTGCAGACGAAGTTCAAAACATGTTTGGTCAAAATGGTGGATATGCGATAATCAGACAGCTTGGAAGGGAAGTTGCTAAGTCTCTAATGGAAAAGTATCCAAAAGAAAAGTGGGAAGAATTACTTGAAAAATCTTTAAATGCTTTTGGTTTTGCATATAAAATAGAAAGAAATAGTAATGAAGCTTATATTTGTAATTGTGTATTTTACGAGGGGAATTTAAAACCAAGAGGACTTAAACCGATTGAGCATTGTGTATGCTGGTGTGGATGGGGATTTATAGAGGCTTTTGTAAGAGGTTTAGAGGCAGGGGTAAAAGGTATTAAGTGGGAAGAAAGGGATTATGAAAATCAAAAATGTAAATTTGTATTTTTGAGATAATATATTGAGTGAGAAGTTCAAAAAAGAATATGGGATTCTTCGCCGGCTGTAGAATGACAGGAAAAAGTTAACCTTTCTCTTATGCTTACTATTCAACCTTTCTACGTCATCCTGAGGGCGTAAGTCTGAAGGATCTCTTCTTTTGATTTTTTGATTTGAAAAGAAAAAAAGAGATTCTTTGCCGACTTCGGAATTATGAAGTTGAATTTACAAGCAGTCTCGTCTCACATCTCACTTAATTTCCTCTTATAAATTTCTAATGTATTATATAAAAGCATAGCGACGGTCATTGGACCAACGCCGCCGGGGACTGGGGTAATTGCGTAGGCTTTTTTCTTTACGTTTTCAAAGTCTACATCTCCAACGATTTTACCATCAACTCTATTAATTCCCACATCAATAACAACAGCACCTTCTTTAACCATATCCTCAGTGATTAAATTTGGCTTTCCTACTGCTACGACTAAAATATCCGCTTTAAGTGTATGGGACTTTAAGTCTTTTGTATTTTTATGGCATATTGTTACAGTTGATTTTTCATCTTTTAAAAATAATAAAGACATTGGTTTTCCTACTATATTGCTTGCTCCTACGACTACAACATCTTTTCCAAAATGGTCAATGTTGTATTCTTGTAAAAGCTTCATTATTCCATAGGGTGTACATGGAAGTATTGCATCATTTCTTCCTGTTGCAAGCTTTCCAACGTTTATTGGGTGAAATCCGTCAACATCTTTATTTGGGTTTATAGCTTCTATTATTTCGAGGGTGTTTATGTGAGATGGTAGAGGAAGCTGGACTAAAATTCCATCAACCTCCTCATCTCCGTTTAGGTCTCCAATAAGCTCTAAAAGCTCTGTTTGGGTTATATTTTCAGGCAAGAAAAAAGGTTTTGATTTTATTCCAACCGATGCACAATCTTTAATTTTTTTATTTACATAAATCTGACTTGCTGGGTTTTCTCCGACAAGAATCACAGATAAAACAGGCGGTCTATAGCCTTTTTGTGTTAGCTGGTCTATTTCTTGTTTTATTTGATTTTTTATCTTCTCTGCTAAGGATTTTCCGTCTAATAAAATCAAGCCTTCTACTCCTTAATGTTTAAAGTGTCTCATGTTTGTAAATATCATCGCAATTCCATGCTCATTACATGCATCTATTACCTCTTGGTCTCTGATTGAACCACCTGGTTGTATAACTGCTTTTATTCCTTCTTTTGCTGCTGTGTCAATGCTATCTCTAAATGGGAAAAATGCTTCTGATGCAAGAACGCTTCCTTCTAATGGTAGATTAAATTCTTTTGCTTTTTTGATTGCTGTTTCTAAACTATCTACTCTTGAAGTTTGTCCTACCCCAATGCCAACAGTTCTTTTGTCTTTTGCTATCACAACCGCATTAGATTTTACATGTTTAACAACTTTTAAAGCAAATATTAAATCTTCTAACTCTTTTTCTGTTGGCTGTCTTTCTGTAACTACTTTTAACTCTGTATAGAGCCCTAAGTTTCTGTCTTGGAGTAAGTATCCACCTGAGATTCTTTTTATATCTTTTCCTTCTAATTTTTTATCAAAGTTTTTAACTTTTACAACTCTTAAATTTTTCTTAGTTTTTAATACTTCCAACGCTGAATCTGAAAATGAAGGTGCAACTACCACCTCTAAAAATAATTTTGTAAGTTCTTTTGCTGTTTCTTCATCAACTTCTTTATTAAATGCTACAATTCCGCCGAAAGCTGATTTTGGGTCTGTTTCAAGGGCAAGGGTGTAAGCTTGTTTTATATTTTCTGCAACTGCAACACCGCAAGGGTTGTTATGCTTCACTATAACGCAGGTTGGCTCTTCAAACTCTTTAACCAAAAGCACAGCAGAATCAACATCGTAGTAGTTGTTAAAAGACATTTCTTTACCTTGTAAAATTTCGCTATCTGCAACAGAAATGCCATTTTCAAGTGGGTTTATGTAAAGAGATGCTTTTTGATGTGGATTTTCTCCATATCTTAGCCCGGATTTTAGTCTCATCGGAATGGTTAAGCTTTCCGGAAAATCTTCGTTTATTTCAAATTTTTCATTTAAAACTTGTGAAATTATACTGTCATAAAAGGCTGTATGTCTAAATGCTTTTAATGAAAGCTTTTTCTTTGTCTGTATGCTTATTTCTCCGTATTCTTTAAGCTCGTTGATTATATCGTTATAATCTTTTGGGTCTGTTATTATGGCAACGTATTTATAATTTTTAGCAGATGCTCTAACTAATGCAGGACCGCCAATGTCTATATTCTCTATAATCTCATCTAAATCAGCACCTTTTTTAACTGTGTTTTCAAATGGATATAAATTTATGGCTACAATATCTATTGGTTTAATATCATTTTCTTGAAGCTGCTTTCTGTGCTCTTGGTTGTCTCTGATGGCTAAAATTCCGCCATGTATTTTTGGGTGTAATGTTTTTACTCTACCATCAAGTATTTCTGGAAATCCTGTTATTTGTGAAACTTCTATAACATCTATGCCATTTTCTTTTAAATATTTTGCAGTTCCTGAAGAGGATATAATCTCATATCCAAGATTTTTAAGCTCTTTTGCAAATTCTAATACACCTGTTTTATCAGAAACAGATATTAAAGCTCTTTTCAATTATTTTCCTCCGGTTTTTTTTCTTCTTGAATAGATTGTCTGATTATGTCTTCCATAATGTTGGCTAAGATTTCGCCCCTTGAGTAGATTGTATGCTCTTTTAATGCTTTTTCTCTTCCTGCTTTTCCTATCTCTTCTCTTTCATCCGGAGCTTCTTCAAGATAATAAGCGATTTTTCCTTCTATTTCTATAAAATCTATTGGATGGTATGTAATTATCTCTTTCTCTGGTTCAAAGAAAGATTTTGAAGCAAGTCTTTCTTCAACAAATGTTAAAGTTCCTGTTGCCACACTGTCAAACACTGTAAACCCAAGACTTGATGGGATGAATGGTGGCTGACTTAGTAGTGATATTTTTGATTTAGAGATAAAATCTATCACATCTTTTTGAGTATAAATTTCTTCAAAAACTACTACATTATCTTTAACTTCTCCGTTTACCGGACCAAGAATATTAACTTCATAATTTTCTATTGAATCGATTATATTCCATCTTCTTAAGTGCATAGCATACAGACCGATTTCTATAAGAAGATTTGAAAATTCTTCTTCGTTTTCTTGTTGGAATTGTATTAATGCAGATTGAAATTCTGGGCTTAATTGAGATAATAAATATCCCGATGCAAATCTAATTGGCATATCTGGGTTTCTGTAAATAAGCCTTCCAAGTTCAACAGCAAAGCCAAATAAATTAGGGTCAAATCTTTGTTGCCAATCATTTTCTATAAGGATTGGGTCTGTCAGTGGACCAACAAATGCTACTTCAAACTCTTTTTCTTTTGGTGGTGGAATTTTAGCCGGATTAGTGCCAGCTGGTATTAATGCAACATTTTTTCCAAGAGTCCTAAGCCATTGGAGATGTTCTATGTCAATAGTTGCATAAAGTATTTGATTTGACTGAATAACTGGTTTTAATTTTGTAAAATGAATCATTGGGTCATCTATAAACCATGTGATATGAATGTTTCCGAGCAGGTCGCAGAATGGCTGTTTTTGTCCTTCATTTTCTGCATAAATCATACCGTCTAAATTTATATCAAATGTAAATAATGGCTTAAATTCAACGATTTGATTGATAACTTCTTGTAGATTATCTACGTTGATTTCTACAATTTTTGTTTCAAAATTTCTTGCAGAAACAGACTTATTTAATCCATCTATGATATTCTCAACCATATTTTTTGGGTCTGGAGTTTTTAAAAATACAACTCTTGGTTTGGTGATTTTATTTTCTTCCATGTACTACTCCTTTTTAAAGTTTTTTACTTCTACTTACTTCTCTATTATCTCAACCTTTGCACCTTCTGTGTCTACGTCTAAAACGAGATATTTTGCATTTATGCCTGCTTCTGAAAAGGCTGATACCATTGCCTGTCCGATTTTGTCAAAATTATCCAAAGCAAGGGCTAACATTGTGCTGCCTGCACCGCTTAAGGATGCACCAACTGCCCCTGAGTCGTAAGCATACTGTATAACCTTATCAAAGTTTGGAATTAGGCTTTTTCTGTAAGGTTGATGTAATCTATCTTCCATTGCTACTTTTAATAAATCAAATCTTTTTTCTTGCAATGCTCTAATAAAAAGTGATGCCCTTTGAATGTTAAACACTGCATCTTTTAATGGTATTTCTTTTGGTAGTACTGACCTTGCAAGCTCAGTTGAAAGCTCAAAATCCGGTATTACAACAACTGCTTTTAGTTCTTGTGGAAAATCTATTTTGCTGTAATATGTTTTATCTTCTGTTTTTAATGCTGCTATTAGGCCACCTTTCCAAGCTGGTAAGAGGTTGTCTGGATGTGGTTCAAATAGATATGCTACTTTAAAAAATTCTTCATCTGTCAGCGGTTTTTTATGGACTGCAAAGCCTGTTAAGATGCCTGCAACTATTGCTGTTGCACTACTACCAAGTCCTCTTGCTACTGGTATATTGATAGTCTGTTTTAACTTTGCACCGTGAAATGTCTTTCCTTCTGCTTCGCATAAATACTTTACTACTTTTATAAAAAGGTTATTCTCCGGATTTTTCAAAAATTCATTTTCTGGATAAGATTCTATAAATACTCCATCTGCTTCTTCTACTTCAAACTCGTTATAAAGTGTTAAAGCAAGACCGAATGTATCAAAGCCTGCCCCTAAGTTTGCCGTCGTAGCCGGAACTTTTACTTTGACAATTTTCTTAGTCATTTATTCTTCCTTCTAAAATATCAACATACTCTTTAATGCCTCTTTGTATGCTGTATCTTGGCACAAATCCAAGCTCTTCTTTAATCTTAGTCATATCTGCTTGAGTATACTCTTGATAAAAATCGTAAGGACAGTCAAAATATTCTGGTTCTAAATTTGTTCCAAGTGCTTGATTTAAATATTTAATTACATCATTAAAAGATGTTGCCTCTCCACTTCCGACGTTATAAACAGTAGATTTTGGAGCTTTTGCTGCTAAAATGGTAGCATCTACTGCATCTTTAACATATACAAAGTCTCTTTTTTGCTCACCCCATTTGAAAATTCTTGGTCTGTTTCCTTGTTTCATCTGTAAATAAAGCTGATAAATCATACTTGCAAACTTTCCTTTGTGGGCTTCCCTTGGACCATAAACGTTAAAGTATCTAACGCCTACGATTTTTAGTCCTGTTTTGTCGCTGAATTCTTGTGCAAGGTTATCCATGATGTATTTAGAAAAAGCATACACATTTTCAGGAGATTTTTCTCTATCTTCCTTTAATGGTACGTGCTCCTTTACATTTCCATACACAGAAGCAGATGATGCATACACTACAATGCTTTCATTATCGTAAGCAAACTCTAATATATTCTTAAAACCGTCAACGTTCCTTCTCATCATATACTCTTGGTCAGTTACTGTTGTATCTGTAATAGATGCAAGATGAAAAATTACATCCGGCTTAAAATCTTCTACCTTAAAAAAAAGCTCATCTGTTGATACATCACAGGAATAAACTATTCCTTTAAAACCTTTTAAATTTTTAAAGTTAGCACTTGAAAAATCATCTAAGATTAAGATTTTGCTGTTTGGATAATCTTTTTGTAGTTTTAAAGCAAGGTTAGAGCCAATAAATCCTGCACCACCTGTAATAAGTATGTTTTGATACATTCGATTACACCTCAATGTAAAAGAGTTCTTGTCCGTATTCTACAGGCTGACCATTTTCAACTAAAATTTTAGCAACTCTGCCATCTACATCGGACTCTATTTCATTCATAACTTTTAAAGCTTCTATGATACATAAAATCTGACCTTTTGATACCATATCTCCTTCTTCAACAAACGGAGGAGCTCCTGGAGATGGAGACCTGTAAAATGTTCCAACAAGTGGCGATTTTATAACATGATATTTTTGTTCTTCTTTAATTTCAGATTTTTTAACCTCTTCTTTTACTTCTACAACCGGATTAGCTGGAATGTTAACAACCTGAGAAGCAGGAGATTGAGATATAACTTCTTTTGGTCCTAAATACTGCTTGATATAAACACTGTATTCTTCTGTAGAAAGCTCTATTTCTTCAATCTTAGTGTCTTTAATTTTTTCAATTAATTGAAAAATAAATTCTTTATCCATGATTCCTCCAATCTTCCCAACCAGAGAAGAGAAAAGTTTATTTATTTACTCTTTCTATGTAAGTTCCATTTTCTGTATCTACCTTAATTCTATCTCCAACGTTTATAAACAATGGTACTTGGACTATTGCACCTGTTTCTATTTTAGCAGGTTTTAATGTGTTTGTAGCTGTATCACCTTTAAATCCTGGTTCTGTTTCTATTACTTCATAAACTTCATGCTTTGGAAGTTCTATACCGATTGGATTTCCTCTATCTAAAAATACAACTACCTGCATTCCTTCTTTTAAAAACTGTGCTTCATGTTCCATAGCTTCAGCAGGAACAGCAAACGTTTCATATGTGTTTGTATCTAAGAAATAGTAGTAGCTACCATCTGTGTAAGAGTAGTTCATAAATCTTTGTTCAAAGTCTGCAAGCTCGATTAAATCGGAAGATTTAAAAGTAAATTCTGTAACGTTTCCTGTTCTCATGTTTTTTGCTTTCACTCTAACAAATGCTTGACCTTTACCCGGTTTTACGTGTTCATAGCTAACTACTTTATAAGGTTGATTATCAACCAAGATAAACTGGTCTCTTGCTATTCTGTTGATATCAATTTTAACGCCCATTAAATCCTCCATATAAAAATTTTTTAAAACATTATTATAACATGTAGCCAAAAAGTGAGATTTAGATGTAAAGGTACTTCTGTAATCTGTAAAAACTTTTGAAAAACAAATAAATCGTAATATAATAATTTTACAAAACCTTGTAAAAAATTTTTTGGAATTTTATATGGATTTGTTTGAAATAGATAAGTTTTTGAAGGAAGTATTATATAAGTTAGTGGATGAGAGAACAAAAGAGATTAAAGATAAAGTTGATAAAACTTCTTAGACTGTATTAAATTTGAGAGAAGATTTATCAAACACAAGAAGCCAATTATCAAATGAAATATTAAAAGTGTGGAATAGATTGACAGACACAAAAAATGAGCTTACATTTGAAATAGTAAAGCTAAGAGAAGATTTATTAAAGAATAGAGAAGAAATTTCATTAGCAAGAGAAGAAGTATCAAAAGAGTTTTCGCAATTGAAAAGCGAAATTTTGACAATAAAGGAAGAAACAACAAAAGAACTTTCGAATGTAAAAAACGAAATCTCTAAAGTTAGAGAAGAGGCAATAAAAGAATTTGCAAAATTGAAAAGCGAAATTTCAGCAGTAAAAGAAGAAACAGCCAAAGAGCTTTCAAACATAAAAAACGAAATCTCTAAAATCAGAGAAAAAACGTCAAAGGAGTCTTAAGAGGTAAGAAATGAAATCTTCAAGCTAAAAGATGAGACAACGAAAGAAATCTTTGAAGTTAAAAGTGAAATTCTACAAATCAGAAAAGAAATGTCATTAATGAGAGATGAAGTATCAAAAGAATTTTCGCAAGTAAGAAGTGAAGTCTCTCAAATAAAAGACTTGATTAAAAACTTTGAAAGTAAAATTGGAAGCAATGAGGATGTTCTGCTGCAAAAAAGATTAAACATAATTATGTTAGACAAATTAGAATCAATCGCATCAGAGATTAAAGAAATTAGGGAAAAAGTGGATAAACAAAATGAAGCCGGTATCGTGAAATAGAAGACAGTAAACAATGAAAGAAGATTTATTGATAGCATTTATTTTGATATACAAAAATCCTGAGCTTTTTGAAGAGGTCATTGAATTTCAAAGGGATTTAAATCAACACATAGATGACAAACTAAAAATAGATACAAAAATAGCCTGTGAAAAAGGATGTAGTTATTGTTGTTATGGCTGGGAAGTTAAACTAACTTTTTCAGAATTACTGGATTTTATAAAATCTTTAAACAATCTACCAGATAACGAAAAAGTCAAAACAGCTAAAAGATTAGAAGATTATAAAAGCCTTAAAGATATAACTAACCACCCATGCCCATTTTTAAACAACAATCTTTGCGTAGTATATCCATCAAGACCATTTGTATGTAGAACCTTTTCATCTTACGATAAAAATCTTTGCAAAACAAAAACACCTTTCGAATTTCCGCCGATTCTTGATCAAATCATCGAAGATATTAAAGAAAAGATAAATATTCTCTCAGATGAATTTATTCCCCTTTTTAACACAAAAACGTCTGTAAAAAATATTAATTTTAATCACAAAGATAAAAACTTTTTTGTAAATTTATTTGATACTTTCATTCTTACGTCTGAAAATGGAAGTATAATACTAAAACCTTACAAGCTTGCTGAAAAGTTTATCTCGAAAATATGATTTATACAAGTCTGATGGGAAATTTAGCAAAAGTAAGAGATTCTTTACTATACTCAGAATAACACCATTGATGAACTTTTGTTATCAATAAACAAATTGAAAAGCCTTACAATTTTAATTTTCTCAAACCGGTATGACTTTTACAAATCCAAAAATAAAACACTGTTTGATTTTCTATTTAAAACTATGTTATAATTAAAATCATAATTACCGCCTGCTGGGGTGTTTTTAATTTTGGCGGAATACAAATATCCCAGCCTGTAGCAAAAAAGCTACAGACGGAAGGTTGGAAATGGCACAGAGGGGAATTAGAGAATACGATGGCAAGAGGATCATCGCGCAAAACTGGAAGGATTACTTTGGTGATGCTTTTAATTATGAGTTTAAATCTGTTCTCGTTACACCAGAAACAGATTTCGACAAACTTCCAGAGCAATATCCATGGTTAAAAGAAACTCCATTAGTAGCAAAGCCGGATATGCTATTTGGTAAGAGAGGAAAGCTTGGATTAGTCCTTTACAAAATTGAAAAACCCGGTGATGTTAAATACGAAGATGCGGTTAAATGGATAAAACAAAAAATGCAAGAAGAAGTGGAAATTAATGGAGTTAAAGGACATTTAACACACTTTTTAATAGAGCCATTTGTTCCCCATGAGCCAGAAGAAGAGTACTACGTTTCATTCTCAATGGGTGATGATTACGATACTGTTTACATGTCTGCTTTTGGTGGTATAGATGTTGAAGAAAACTGGGATAAAGTGGTAGAAGTTCACATTCCACCAACAGCTTCTGACGAAGAGATTGAAAAATTAATAAAAGCTAATGTTCCAAAAGAGATTAAAGATAAAGAAAAATACGGAGATTTTGTTGTTAGAGCTTATAAAATGTTTAGAGATTTACACTTTGTATATTTTGAAGTAAACCCACTTGTAATGGTTGGCAATAACGTTTACTTATTGGACTTTGTTGGAAAGGTTGATGATACAGCCGGTTTTGTTGTTGGTAAAAAATGGGGAGAGTTAGAGTTTCCATCAGGATTTGGGAGAGATTTAACACCGGAAGAAAAATACATTAAAGAATTAGATGAGAAGTCTGGCTCATCATTAAAGTTAACAATACTTAATCCAGGAGGTAGAATTTGGACTCTTGTTGCCGGTGGTGGTGCTTCTGTTGTATATGCAGATACGATTGCAGATATGGGATATGTAAATGAGCTTGCAAATTATGGTGAATACTCAGGAAATCCAACAAGAACAGAAACAAGAGAGTATGTTAAAACAGTACTTGACTTAATGACAAGAAGCAAACATCCTTCCGGAAAGCCAAAAATACTTTTGATCGGTGGAGCAATTGCTAACTTTACAGACGTAGCTAAAACATTTGACGGAATAATTGATGCATTTAAAGAATACGCTGATAAAATGAAACAAGTAGGCGTAAAGATATATGTTAGAAGAGGCGGACCAAACTATGAAGTTGGATTGAAAAGAATAAAGCAAGCTGCAGAAGAGCTTGGATTACCAATTGAAGTGTATGGACCTGAATTACACATGACAGATATAGTTAGAAAAGCTTTAGAAGAAGAAAAAGCTGCATAAAATAAGGAGGATATAAGATGAGCAAACCGGAATATTTACTATTTGACAAAAATACAAAAGCAATTTTCTGGAACTTAAACACAAATGCAATTCAAAGGATGTTAGATTATGATTATGTAGTAGGAAGGTCTCCAAGTATTGCTGCAATCGTTGCACCAACTTCTGAAAGAAGCTTTGAAAAGTTTTTCTATGGAACAAAAGAAATAATAATTCCTATTTATAAATCTACAAAAGACGCTGCGAAATTCCACCCAGAAGCTGATGTGCTTTTAAACTTTGCATCTTTTAGAACAGCATATCCAGTAACATTAGAAGCTTTTGAAATTCCACAAATCAGAACTATAGTTATCACTGCTGAAGGTATTCCTGAAAGATATGCAAGAGATATGAGAATTAAAGCAAAACAACTTGGAAAATGGATAATCGGACCTGCAACAGTTGGTGGTATTGCACCGGGGGCTTTTAGAATAGCAAATACTGGTGGAACGATCGAAAATATCATTGCTTCTAAACTTCACAGACCTGGTTCTGTTGGATTAGTTACAAGGTCAGGTGGATTATTTAATGAGCTTTCTAATATAATCGCAAGAAATGCCGATGGTGTTGCAGAAGGTATAGCGATAGGTGGTGATAGATTCCCAGGTTCAGATTTCTTAGACCATATGTTAAGATTTGAAAAAAATCCACAAGTTAAATTTATGATTTTACTCGGGGAAGTTGGTGGAGAAGCAGAGTACAAAGTTATTGAAGCTGTTAAAAATGGCTTAATCACTAAACCAGTCATTGGTTGGTGTATTGGTACAATTTCTAAATTCTTTGGTGGAGAAGTTCAGTTTGGACATGCTGGCGCAAAAGCAGGGGCAGATAGAGAGACAGCAGATGCTAAAAATAGAGCAATGAGAGAGGCCGGCATCCATGTTCCAAACAACTTTAACGAGCTTCCTCATGTAATAAAAGGTATTTATGAAATGCTAAGAGGTGAAGGCATAATTCAGCCTATCGTTGAGCCAGAAGTTCCACCTATTCCGGAGGACTTATCTAAAGCAGTAAGAGAAGGAAAAGTAAGGAAGCCAACAAACTTTATCTGTACAATCTCTGATGATAGAGGAGAAGAAGCTACATACTGCGGTGTTCCTATAAGTGAAGTTATCGAAAAAAATCTATCAATCGCAGACGTTATAGGATTGCTATGGTTTAAACAAAAATTCCCAGATTGGGCATCTAAATTTATAGATATGGTCATCAGAGTTGTTGCAGACCACGGACCGGCAGTTGCAGGTGCTCATAATGTTAAAGTTACAGCAAGAGCCGGAAAGGATTTGATGTCTTCTCTCGTTACCGGTATTCTGGCAATTGGTCCAAGATTTGGTGGTGCGATTGACGGTGCAGCTAAATACTTTAAAATGGCATATGAAAAAAATATGTCTCCAAACGAATTTGTTGAATACATGAAAAATGTTGAGAAAATACCAATCCCGGGCATTGGACATAGAATTAAATCAACCAAAAATCCAGATAAAAGAGTTGAACTACTTAAGGACTTTGCAAGAAGAAACTTCCCTAAGATTGAACTTTTAGACTATGCTTTAGAAGTAGAAAAGGTTACAACTTCTAAAAAAGAAAACTTAATCTTAAACGTTGACGGAACTATTGGAGTTTTACTTGTTGACCTGTTTAAGCAAATAGGCTACTCAAACGAAGATATAGACAAATTAATTGAAGCTGGTGCATTTAACGCATTTTTTGTTCTTGGAAGGTCTATCGGATTTATCGGTCATTACTTAGATGAAAAACGTTTAGATATGCCATTATACAGACATCCAACAGACGATATACTCTATGACGTTAAGAGACCAGAAGGTATATAACATATAAACCACCGGGGCAGGCTTAATCCTGCCCTGTCTTGTTTAAATTCAGATTAAAAGTCTAAAGATGTTCTAATTTTTTTGTAACCTGTAGAATGTATATGTAAATTTAACTTTATTTTTGTTCTTTTAAAGTAGTTTTAGATAATTCTTCTACACCTTGGGTGAGAAATTAGCGGTTTTTATAGAATTTAAAAAAAAGAGATCCTTCGGACTTACGTCCTCAGGATGACGAAGAAAACTTGATAATCATATACTTGACTATGGGCAACCCCTATTTGTCATTCTGAGCGAAGCGAAGAATCTCATATTTTTATTGAATTTCTCACCCGACGTATGTTTATTATGATAAAATTATAATTTCTAATTTTTAAATGACTTAAAGGAGTCAATCTTATGTCAGATAGATTGTATCAAGAAGAAAAGCAAAAGGCTGTAAATGTTTTAAATGATTTAAAAATCAAGCTATACAATAAAGGATTTTTTCCTGCAACAAGCGGAAATTTATCTTACAAGCTTCATGATGACCCACTTATATTTGCAGTTACCACTTCAGGTAAAGATAAGGGAACTGTTACACATGAAGATGTAATTTTTGTTGACAAAGATGGTAAACCTGTTGAAAAAACAAAAATGAAGCCTTCAGCAGAAACATTGATTCATTCTTATATATATCAAAAAACTGATGCTGGTTGTGTTATTCATGTTCATACGCCGGCAAACAATTTTATATCTTATGTTTACTTTGAAGATGGAAAAGTAAAAATAAAAGACTTAGAGATGATAAAAGCACTTGATATTTGGAAAGAAAATGCAGAAATAGAAGTTCCAATAGTTGATAACTTTTTTGATTTAAAAAAGCTTGCTGAAGAGTCTGGAAAAGCTATAAATCCGGATGTTCCGGCAGTATTGATTAAAACTCACGGAATTTATTGCTGGGGAAGGGATGAATTTGAAGCAAAAAGGCACGTTGAAGCATTTGAGTTTATGTTTGAGCTGATGAAAAATTTAATTATATTTAAAGGTAGTAAAGATATTTGGTAAGAGGTAAAAAATGAAAACCTTAGCAAATTTAAAAGAGTTGTATGAGAAAGACTTTTATCGGTGGATTACAGAAAATATAGAACTTCTTAAAAACAAAGAATTCGATTTGGTTGATTGGGAGAATGTGATTGAGGAGCTTGAAAGTATAGGAAGAAGTGAGCTTAGAAGCGCAATTAGTTTCATGGCTGTTATTTTAGAGCATTTATATAAATGGGAAAACTTTAAAGAAAATAATAGTATGGGTAATGGTTGGGTTAGAAGTATAAACACTTCAAGAATTCAATTAGAAGAGCTGTTTGATGATAGCCCTTCTTTAAAAAGAAAAGCTAAGGAAGAAATTGGTTTAGCATGGAAAAGTGCTGTAAGAAGATTGGTAAATTGGTTTGAGGATCCAGAGAACTTGTATTTAGCAATAAAATATTTTAACAGAATTCCAACAGAAAAAGATTTTCCCGAAAGATGTCCTTATACATTTGAGCAGATTTTGGACTATAAGCCGTGGTTAAAAGATTTGGAGGAGTAAAAAATGGG
>NZ_JAPYVU010000028.1 GCF_028276765.1 Sulfurihydrogenibium sp. | reverse complement strand
TGTAAACTCTTTCTGATTTTGATTTTCTAAACAGATGCCAAGATTGAATAGAAGGACAAATTAGAAATCTGGCAAGTGTAAGAATAGGAGTGTTTGAAATGTAGGATGTGATATATAAAGCTGCAAGTTGTAAATCAGATACCTTAGGTGGTCTACCTGCTTTCTTTTTTGATTGAACGTTTAAAAGTATAGTTAAATGCTCAGAGATTTTTTGAAATATTGTAAAATAAAGATTAGAGTTTTGCATTTTTACCTCCTTGGTGGAATTTTTGCTATTACAATTTTAACTGCCACCAAGGAGTTTTTTTAGATGTTTTATTTATATTTGAATTTCTCACCCAAAGTATAATGTCTATATGTTATAATTTTAAAATGAAAAAGTTTAAATTTAACAAGACAAATGTATACGTTACTGAAAAATCCGATGGGAATTTAAGAGATAGAGAAAATTTAGAAAGAGTCAAAAAGGAATTAAATCTGGAAGAAATCTTTCTACCAAATCAAAAACATACAAACATAGTTTTAAACCATGATGAAGATTTAACTCAGCCGTCAGATGCAGTTTATACAGATAAGCCAGCTGTTGCCGTTGGAGTATTAACTGCAGATTGTATACCATTAGT
The DNA here is from genome assembly GCF_028276765.1 of Sulfurihydrogenibium sp. NCBI lineage: Bacteria > Pseudomonadati > Aquificota > Aquificia > Aquificales > Hydrogenothermaceae > Sulfurihydrogenibium > Sulfurihydrogenibium sp. The sequence goes on along the minus strand of NZ_JAPYVU010000028.1, from coordinate 22,313 downwards.
TTTATTCAATGATAATGAAATATCTGTAATTCATGCAGGATGGAGAGGATTATTAGGCGGAATTGTGGAAAATGCATACAAAAAATTTAAAGATAAATCTAATATGTTTGCTTTTATTGGTCCATCTATAAGAGGATGCTGTTATGAAGTTGGTTTTGATTTTATAAATCAGTTAAACATATCAAGTGATTTCTTTACAATATCTGAAGATAAATACTTTGTTGATTTGAATAAAATTCTTAAAAACAAGCTTGAAAAGCTTAATGTTAATATAGTTTATGAAATTGATGAGTGTACAAAATGTGGTAAAAACTTTTTTTCTTACAGAAATGGGAATATAGAAGAGAGAGTTTTAACCTTAGCATTTATTGAAGGAGAATAGAGATGGGATTAAAAGATTTTGTAGATAAGCTTAAAAATATAAAAAAAAGCAGAATAAAGATTGAAGAAGGAGCTTGGATAAAGTGTGATAAATGTAAGAACATTTTATATATAGAGGATTTATTAAAAAACTTAAAGATATGTCCTCACTGTGGATACACTTTTAGAATGAATGCAAAAGAGAGAGTAGATTCTCTTTTAGATAAAGTTTATTCTTATGACCTTTTTCCAAAAATAAAACCTGTTGATATTATAGGATTTAAAGACACAAAAAGATATAAAGACAGGCTTAGAGAAGCACAGGAAAAAACAGGCTTAAACGATGCAATCATCATAGCTCATGGAAATATTTATGATAGAGAAGTTGTTTTAGCATCGATGGATTTTAACTTTATGGGCGGTAGTATGGGGAGTGTCGTAGGTGCTAAATTTGTTAGAGGAGTTGAGTTTGCTATAGAAAAAAATATACCTTTTATTTCTGTAGCAGCATCCGGTGGAGCAAGAATGCAGGAAAGTATAGTTTCTTTAATGCAAATGGCAAAGACTGCGATTGCGATAGATAGATTAAATAAAGCAGGGATTTTATATATTTCTGTTTTAACAGACCCGACAATGGGCGGTGTTTCCGCAAGCTTTGCATTTCTTGGAGATATAATAATAGCAGAACCGGAAAGTTTAATAGGATTTGCCGGTCCAAGAGTTATAGAACAAACTATAAGACAACAGCTCCCGGAAGGCTTTCAACGAGCAGAGTTTTTATTAGAAAAAGGACAGATAGATATGGTAGTGGATAGAAAAAATCTAAAAAAGACAATATATACTCTAATAAAACATACCCATGGATAGAAACGTAATAGTTATAGCAGGTGCCCATAATAGTGGTAAAACAACCTTTATTGAAAAAGTGGTATCTATGCTATCTGAAGAAGGTGTAAAAGTAGCATACATTAAACATGACCCAAAAGGGAAAGCTAAAACAGATACAGAAGGAAAAGACAGTTATAGAATTTACAATGCAGGAGCAACAGAGGTTATAATCGCATCTCCAAACAAAATATCACATTTTAAAAAAGTCCAAGACTATACACTGGAAGATTTAATAAAATCTATAGACCCAAAGATTGATATAATAATAGTAGAAGGATTTAAAACCGCTAAAAACTTTAAAAAATTTGAAGTAATTAGAAAACAAGAGAATAGAGATTTAATACTGAAAGACGATTTGGATTTAGTTGGAGTTATAACTGATTATTATGATTTTCCATTAAGATTTGATATTAATAATCCGAAAGAATTTATTGACTATTTAAAATCAAGTATATTGGAGGCGAAATGATGCTTCTTCATATAATTTTTGCCGGAAGAGTTCAAGGTGTTGGCTTTAGAAAGTTTGTAAAAAAGAAGGCAGATGAGTTTGGAGTAAAAGGTTTTGTTAGAAATCTACCGGATGGGACTGTTGAAGTCTTAGCAGAAGGAGACGAAGAAACATTGAAATCTTTTTTTGGTGCTATTGAAAACGGACCACCCTTAGCTGAAGTAAACGGTATTAGATATGAATTTATTGAAAAAGACGGAGGCTTTGATGAGTTTAAAATTGAGTATTAAAATAGGTTTGTTTTCATCTATTTTCCCATTAATTGCCTTTGCTGAAACATACATAGTTCAAAAAGGAGATACACTTGAGAAAATAGCAGGAAAATTCAACGTTAGTGTAGAAGAAATAAAAAAAGCAAACAATATAAAAGATGAAAGAAAAATAAGAGATGGAATGAAATTAGAAATACCGACCAAAAAGACCAATTCTAAAATAGAGTCTAAAAAGACATCAAAAAAAGAATCTGAAAGAAATAAAGAATTAACTTATCTCGTTCAAAAGGGAGATACATTAGAAGAGATAGCCAAAAAATATGGACTTACTGTTAAAGAACTTATGGATTATAACGGTATGAAAGATGAAAAAATCTTTGCAGGGGATGAGCTTAAGATACCACCAAAAGGTGCAAAAATAGCACAAAAACAAGAACGAAAAGAACAAGAAAAAAGAGACTTGTCAAGCTGTGAAGTTTATGTTTTAAAACGTGGTGGAACATTAGAGCATGTATCTAAAAAACTTGGTATAAGCGTTAAAACCTTGGAAAAATTAAATAACATTTCAGCTGACAAATGGTTAAAAGCCGGAGAAAAAATTTGTATCGGAGAAAAGAAAGAGGAAAAAACAGCTGAAACAACCCAAAAGAAAGCTTCAGAATGTACTTTAGTTTATAGACCAAAAAGTACAGTTTCTTTAAATGAAATTTCAAGAAAATTCAACGTATCTGTAGAAAAACTCAAAAAATGGAATAATTTATCAAAATCAACAATTCCGGCAGGCCAAGAAGTCTGCGTAGCTAAGGAAGAAGTTGAGTTTGAACAAGCAACCCAAGAAGAGAGAAAAACAAAAGTAATAGTTTATAAAGTAAAAAGAGGAGATACGCTTGAAAAGATTGCAGAAAAATTTGGTGTTTCTAAAGAAGATATTATCTCATTAAACAATCTTAAAAAAGAAAAAGTTTACCATGGTCAAAAACTAAAGATACCGGCAACAGTTGCTATTAAAACAGAACAACCTGAAAAACCAAGAGAAAAAGAAAAGCCAGAAGAAACTCAAGTTAAAGTAGAAACCAAGCAACCACCTTTACCAAAACCTGTTGAACCAAAAGAAGCTGAAAAAGAGACTATAAAGTTAGAAGGTGTTAAATTATCATGGCCTGTGAAAGGTAATGTTGTAGCCAAATTCCAAAATGATGAACAGGTTAGACATCTTGGTATAGACATAGAAACAGACTGCGGTCAAAGTGTAAAAGCTGCTGCAGATGGAAAAGTTATTTATGCCGGAGATGGAATAAAAGCATTTGGAAACTTGGTAGTCATAAGACACAATAACGGATTAACAACTGTATATGGATATTTAGATGATATATCCGTTAGAGAAGGAAAGATTGTCAATAGAGGAGATGTAATAGGTAAAGTTGGAAAGCTTAAGAATTCTGACAAATGTGGAATTTATTTTGAAGTTAGAAAAAATGTAACACCTGTAGACCCATTGAATGTTTTAGAATAAAGGAGTGATGGAATGATTGAAGAATTTCCGCGAATAAAGAGATTACCACAATACGTTTTTGCTGTAGTTAATGATTTAAAGGCGAGGCTAAGAAAAGAGGGTGAAGATATAATAGACCTTGGCATGGGAAACCCTGACCTACCACCAGCACCACATATAATAGAAAAACTTTGTGAATCAGCCAAAAAGAAAACAACCCATAGATATTCTATGTCTCAAGGAATTCCAAGATTAAGAAAAGCTATAGCAGACTTTTATAAAAAAAGATATGACGTTGATTTAGACCCGGAAAAAGAAGTTATCATGACCATTGGTTCAAAGGAAGGTTTAGCGCATCTTATGCTTGCAATGCTTGAGCCAGGCGATATAGCAATGGTACCAAGTCCAAGATATCCTATTCATTACTACGCACCGGTAATAGCAGGAGCAAGCGTTTTAACAGTTCCACTACCTTTTGAAGGAGATGACTCTCAAAAGCAAGAGCAGTTTTTAAAAAATATTTATGAAACATATGAAGACTCTTACCCTGAAGCAAAGGTATTGATCTTAAACTTTCCAAACAATCCAACGACAATGACAGTTGATATAGAATTTTTTAAAGAAATTGTTAAATTTGCCAAAAAGAAAAAATTATGGATTGTCCATGACCTTGCATATGGAGACTTATGCTACGATGGATACAAAGCTCCAAGCATTCTTCAAGTAGAGGGTGCAAAAGATGTTGCAGTAGAAACTTACTCTTTGACAAAAGGTTTTTCAATGGCTGGTTGGAGAGTAGGATTTGTTCTTGGAAATGAAACCTTGGTACACAACCTTAAAAGAATTAAAAGTTATTTAGATTATGGAATGTTTACACCTATACAGGTTGCAAGCATTATCGCTTTGGAAAGTGATTATTCAATTGTGGAAAAAGCAAGGGATACCTACAGTAAAAGACTCGATATTCTTGTTAATGGATTAAATATAGCCGGCTGGAATGTACAAAAGCCCAAAGCAACCATGTTTTTATGGGCTAAAATTCCAGAAAAATTCCAGCATATGGGGTCTGTTGAATTTAGTAAGTTTTTATTAACAGAAGGAAAGGTAGCCGTTGCACCGGGTATTGGCTTTGGTGAACATGGGGAGGGTTATGTTAGATTTGCTGTTGTAGAAAATGAAAAACGAATAAGACAGGCGGTTTCTAACATCAAAAAATTAATGAGAAAGTAATGTTTTTGTACATCATTAAAAGACTTTATCAAATGATTCCCATTTTGCTGGGAATCACTTTTTTATCCTTTCTTATCATTCAAATGGCACCGGGTGATTACTTAGACCAGCTTAAAATGAACCCTCAAATCTCAGAAAAAACTTTAAAACAGCTTGAAGAAACTTACGGATTAAACCAGCCAATTTTAGTTCAATACTTTAAATGGCTTATAAATGCCATCAAATTTGACCTTGGATACTCTTTTAGTTACAACATGCCGGTTTTAGACTTAATCAAAGATAGGATAGGAAACACCCTATTTCTATCCGTCACTTCCGGCGTTTTAGCATGGCTTTTGGCAGTTCCACTTGGAGTTTTGGCAGCGGTAAAACAAAATAGCATCATTGATAAAGCAGTTCAAGTTTTTTCTTTTACGTTTATGTCTCTACCCGGCTTCTTTTTGGCTTTTATTTTGTTATTCTTCTCAGTTAAAACAGGAATCCTACCAACCGGTGGAGCAGTTAGTCCAAATTACGACCAAATGAGTTTGTTTGAAAAAATCTTAGATAGGCTATGGCATGTGAGCCTGCCGGCTTTTGTTTTAGCTATAACGTCTTTAGCCGGTCTTGTTAGACTAGTAAGAAGTGCTATGATAGAATCTCTTCAATCTGAGTATGTAATGTTTGCAAGGTCAAAGGGACTAAAAGAAAAGGATATAATTTTAAAACATGCTTTGAGAAATGCTTTAAATCCATTTATAACTATACTTGGATTTGAAATTGCTTCATTGCTTTCTGGTGCTGCATTGATAGAAATAATCGTAAACTGGCCTGGAATGGGAATGTTAATGCTTGACGCTGTATTATCACAGGATTTATACCTTGTGATGGGTGGTTTATACATCGGTGCAATTATGCTTATTATTGGAAATTTGATAGCTGACATTCTTCTTGCAAAGCTTGACCCAAGGATTAGAATGAGAGAAGTTGAAGGAATCTTAAAGTAATGGAGTTGCTAAAGTATATAAAGAAAAATAAATTAGCTTATTTATCCCTTTATCTGATTGGAATTTTTTACTTTTTAGCAATCTTTGCCGACTTTATAGCTCCTTATCCTTACGACATTCAGCATAGAGATACGCCTTACCACCCACCTACCCAGATACATTTTTTTGACGAAAAAGGAAACTTTCATCTTAGACCTTTTGTTTATAAATACGAATTGGTAGACCCAATTTCAAAAAGCTATAAAATTAACTATGATGTTAAGTATCCTATACACTTTTTTACCCATGGACATACTCATTACCTTCTTGGGTTTATTAAAACAGACATGCATCTTTTTGGAGTAAAAGAAGGGAAGATTTTTTTACTTGGTGCTGATAATCTTGGCAGAGATATATTTTCAAGAATGCTTTATGCATCAAGGATTTCATTATCTATTGGACTTATTGGAGTTTTTCTTTCATTTTTAATAGGTGCGATAGTAGGCGGAATTGCTGGATATTTTGGCGGAAGAGTTGATAATATTCTGATGAGAATCTCAGAAATTGTAATGTCATTTCCAGGCTTTTATCTTATGCTAACATTAAGGGCTGTATTTCCAATCACATTGTCTTCAGTTGAAGTTTTTCTTTTGATAGTTGTTATACTTTCATTTATTGGCTGGGCTGGACTTGCAAGGGTTATTAGGGGAATGGTTCTATCTATTAGAGAGCAGGATTTTGTCTTAGCAGCAAAAAGCTATGGTGGTTCATCTTTTAGAATTATAATAAAACATATTTTACCAAATACTTACTCATATCTTTTGATTGCCGCAACCTTAGCTATTCCAGGTTATATCCTTGGAGAGAGTGCGCTGAGCTTGCTTGGTCTTGGAATTCAGGAGCCTTACGCAAGCTGGGGAAATATGCTTGCATCAGCAAGAAGCATAACAGCTATATCTCAGTATCCATGGATACTTGCCCCTGGGGTTGCTATATTTCTAACAGTACTTGCTTTTAATCTTTTAGGTGATGCTTTAAGAGATGCTTTAGACCCAAAATTAAAGAGATTGATTAAGTAATATGTTGGCTGCAAAAATGACAGCGTGAGCTTTTGGGACATTTTCCCCCAAGGTATTGTGAAAATGTTATAATAAATAAATTATTAAAGATTTTAAAACAAAGGAGTTTTTAGAGGAATGGAAGATATTAAAAAAGTTCCAATAGAAGAGGAAGTTAAGAATGCTTATATAGATTATGCAATGTCAGTTATTGCTGGTAGAGCCATTCCGGATGTTAGAGATGGCTTAAAACCAGTTCAAAGAAGAATTTTATACTCTATGTATGAGCTTGGTTTACTTCCAAATAAACCATATAAAAAATCTGCGAGAGTTGTAGGGGAAACCCTTGGTAAATTCCATCCACATGGTGATGCATCTGTTTATGATGCACTTGTAAGAATGGCACAAGATTTTACAATGAGATATCCATTAATAGAAGGTCAAGGGAACTTTGGTTCGATAGACGGCGACCCACCAGCTGCTATGCGTTATACAGAAGCAAGGTTAACAAAATTGGCTGTTGAAATGCTTGAAGATATATATAAAAACACCGTTGATATGATGCCTAACTTTGATGCTTCATTAGAAGAGCCTACGGTATTGCCTTCAAAGTTTCCAAATTTAATATGCAATGGAACAACCGGTATTGCGGTAGGACTTGCTACGAGCATTCCACCCCATAACTTTACAGAGGTAGCAGAAGCTTTAAAATACTTAGCAGAATTTCCGGATGCTACCATAGAAGAGCTGTTTAATTTTATAAAAGGACCGGATTTTCCAACAGGTGGAGTAATCACAAACACCAAAGAAGAGCTAATTGATATATACAAATCATCAAGAGGTTCAATAACAATAAAAGGTAAAGCAAGAATAGAAAAGCTGCCGGGGAACAGACAGAGGATAGTTATCTATGAAATTCCATACCAAGTTAACAAAGTTGAACTTATCAAAAAAATAGCAGAGCTTGTTAGAACAGGAAAAGAAAAAGGAATATCAGACCTAAAAGATGAGTCAGACAGAACGGGAATAAGAATTGTAATAGAGTTAAAAAGAGATGCAGACGCTGAAAAAGTCTTGAAAAAACTATACAAAAGCACGCCTCTTGAAAAGAACTTTCCTGTAAATTTAACAGTGTTGGTAGATAAACAGCCAAGAGTATTGAATTTAAAAGAATTGCTTCAAGAATTTATAAAACACAGAATAGAAATTATAACAAGAAGGACGTTGTATGAATTAGAAAAAGCAGAAAACAGATTGCATATTGTAGAAGGCCTGATTACAGCCTTAGAAAATGCAGATAAAGTTATTGAAATAGTTCGTTCATCCAAGGATACCGAACAAGCAAGACAGCTGCTTACATCACAGTTTAACCTATCTGAAACACAGGCAAACGCTATTCTTGACATGAGATTATCAAGATTTACATCCTTAGAAACACAAAAATTAAAAGATGAAAGCGCAGAGTTAAAACAAAAAATAGAAAGATATAAACAAATTCTTTCAAGTGATGATGAGAAAATCAAAGTATTCATTGAAGAGACCGATGAGTTAGTTAGAAAATATGGGGACCAAAGAAAAACAACCATTGCAACAGAAAAAGAACTTACATTTAAAGAACATTTCATGTTTGCTATTTTAAATACAGGAAGAATTGTTAATTATAAAGTAGAAGATGAAACTTCAAAAGCTGACATTTTACAAAGAATTATCAATAGTCTGTCAGTATCTCTAACGGAAGGAGAAAAGATAGTCTCTATTCAAGAAGTAGAAGGGTCTAAACCGATTGCTTTCTTTACAAAAGATGGAAAAGCTTATTGGAGTTTAGTCATAGACCTTCCAAAAGGCGAAGATAAGCTAAATATTGAAGGTGAAATAGTTGGAACAGCTTATCAAGGAGAGGGTGAAGAAAACAGAGTATTTTTAATAACAAAGAAAGGTATTATCAAAAGAATGTCTGATGAAGATATATTCTATAAGTCACAAGGACACACGTTAATGCCATTAAACGAAGGTGATGAGCTTGTAGTGGCAGTTGCAGATAGGCATCCTTCCTACATTGGAATTTTCACAAAAAATGCGGACTTACTCTTATTTGAAAGGAATGAAGTAAGAATTACAGGAGACAAGGCAAAAGGTGTAGAAGCTATCGATTTAGATGAAAATGATGAAGTAGCTGGAGCATTTTTCTTAAATGGTCATGAATACCTATTAGTATCTACTTCTTTTGGTTATATGAAGCTTGTAGAAAAAAAAGAGTTTCCAATCAAGAAAAGAGCACAAAAAGGTATTATGGCAGTAAAATTAAGCAAAGACGATTATGTAGTCTCAATACTACCCGTTGATGAATCTGATGAAGTGTTGATTAATACAAAACATGGCAAACTCTTAAAGTTAAAAATCTATAAAGAAATTGTGCCTGTTGAAAAGAGAACATCCTTGGGTAAAAATTTATTTAGATTCGAAACTGACAGAGTTGTGAATGTGTTAAAACTTACACTTTTTGAAGAAAGTAAAGAATGATAAGAGTTTTATATATGCTTGGCATAATAATAGGACTTTATGCAATTTTTAACAATTTACCATACATTTTTAACGTTAATTTTTCAGACCCAGGGCTGGCTATTGCAAAAATTTTAGTTTCTCTATTTCCTGTAATAGCCGGCGTTGTTATTGTTTACGTTTCCGGATATAATCTGTATTTGAGTTTTAAAAAGAAAGATGAAAGTAAAGAGAGGTAATAGTTTGCTCTTGTTCGTTATTCTGAAGACTTTCATTTACCCTTAAACTCCTCGACAAATTTAGTAGCTTCTGCTTTAGTCTTTACTTTTCCACCAATTTGAGCTTTAATCAAACTGTCTTTTATAATTCCAACTTCCTTTGAAGGCTTGAGATTTAGTAATTTCATTATTTCCTCACCGCTTAACAACGGCTCTTCAACAATGTTATTTTTATAGTTATTTTCATAGTGATTTATCAATCTTAAAATGAAATCTTCTAAGTTTTTATCAATGCTGTAAGAAAGTAAAAAGCAGTAATCACTTACATTTTTAAACTTATACCAAAACCAATTAAGCTCAAAATCAGATGGATTATTTTTTGAGATTGATATTAAATACTCTGTTGCTTGGATTATATTTTCTATAAACTTTGAAATTTTTACAGGAAGTAATAACTTTTCTTCTAAAATCTTCTTATAATCTTTAAGTGTGTACAAAATCGCAGCAAGTTTTAAAAAAGTGATGCTACTGAAATTTTGATAAAGTTTTATTTCTTTTAGTTTTTTAATGTCTACAAATTTAAGTTTTTTTTTAAGTTTTCTTCCAAGCTTTCATAGAGTTTTAAATCTTTAAGATTTTCTGAAATAGCTTTTTTCAGAATTTTGTTTTCAAGAAGCTTGTTTAATGTGTCTTTTGAATTCTCATTAGAAATTATCTTTAAAAGCTCATCTCTGATCCTTTCTTTTGGAGATTTTTCTATTAGATTTGGATTATTTTTTACAAACTTCTCAAATTCTTTATCTATTGTAAAATCAAGCTCTAAAGCAAGCCTATAGCCTCTTAAAATTCTTACCGGGTCTTTTATGATGTTTTCAATAGATATTGGTCTGATGATGCCATCTTGAAGGTCTTTAAATCCGTTTGACGGGTCTATTAAAACGGTTGTTGAAGCACTTAGGCTTGATGTGTCATCAAAGTTTACTGCTATTGCGTTTATTGTAAAATCTCTATCTAATAAATCTTTTATAAGTCTTTCTAAAATTAGCTCTTCTTTTTGATAGAAGTCTATATCCGGATTTGAAAGTATATCAGAAATATCAAGATAGGAAAAATCAAATCTGTAGTTATAATTATTTTCTTTAAACAAAAATGTTGCTACTTTTTTCTCTTTTTCAAATTGGAAGATATCGCCTTTGATAAATTTTTTTAAATTGTTTGCAACTTGGAGTGGGTCTGCTGTAACAATAAAATCTATATCTATATTCTCACCGATTGGTCTGTTTATGATCCTGTCTCTAACCCATCCACCTACAAGAAAACAAAATGAACCTTTCGGAAGGGCTTTTGCTACATAATCAAAGTAAGAGTTGTAAAATATCAGCCCGTGAATGTAATTTTCTTTTATTTCTAAGTCTTCTAACTTTTCTTCTTTTTGTTTGTTAAAAATTTTATTTAATAGTTTATCTATCCCAAACATAATTAAACCTTATATATATCCACTTCTTTTTTAAGATTTTCTATAAATGTGATTAGTTTTTGAGCTTTATCTATCCAATTTTGAATAATCCATGCCGATTTTGGATACTCTTCTTGGAGTTGTTTGTACTGGTCTATTTTGTGCTGCGTAAATTGAATTAGCAAGTCTAAATACTCTTTCATTTTGTTTAATTGTTTTGCATAAAAAAATAAATCTTTCAGCATCTCTTTTCTTTCTCTTACATTAACATCTACGCCAAGAGCTAATGCAATACTTCTTATATCAAATCTTGAAAGATATATGCCACTTTTTGCTGGAACTGTGAGAATTTTTAATATTCTGTCAAATTCACCCTCTTCTTTTAAAAAACCAAACTGTTGTTCAAATTTTGTATTGGTCATAAATGGATTTCTCATCAGGTCATCTTTATTAAACATTTCTAACCTCTTTATATGGAATTTTAAGTATTATAACAGAAGTGCTGGATTTTTGTTATTGTGAGGTTTACCTGACAGAACCCTTCTTTTTAAAGTCAGAAAGTAGAGTAATCGGTAAATTGTCATGCAGTTAATAAATAAGAAAAAAAAGAAAAAACTTTTGCTGACTTCACGACAATGATGTTAATTTTTAATCTTTATTTCTTAAAAAAATCAAGCAAGGATAACTGTCTGTTTTGATTGTATGTCGCTATCAATGCTTGATATGCTGTTTGAGCTTTTTGAAGATTTGTTATAGCCTGTGCAGCATCTACATCTTGAAGATTAGATATTAAATTATTGTTAAAGACTTTATTTTTCTCAAAGCCAGATTTTAGGTCATTGATAACTTTAACTTTCGTTCCTATGATGGATGTGTATTGTAAAACATTGTTTAATCCTACATCAAAAGCTTCAAGGATTTTTAAATTTTGTCCATTTACAGAAATAGTAGCTGTATTTAGTTCTCCTAAGCTTCCTGTTCCTGCTACCGCTCTATCTATTATATCAACAATTTTATCAATAGCTTTAACCATTATCATTTGTTTATCATTCGTATCAACTCCAAGATACTTTGACCCGTCAAAATTTGTATTGATCTCTACACCAGGAGCGACAGGAACTTTTGCTTCTATAGTTTCTCCTTGATAATATCCATCAGAATCAAATGGGTCTGTCTGACTTTTCACTCCACCAAAAATTCTCGTATCACCAATAGAGTAGTTAGCTTGCTTTATAATATAATCCTTCATGTTGACAAAATAATCTCTTAATACTTTTGCATCCTCTTTATCTAAAACACCTGTATTTAATAATCTAATAATCTCAACTCTTAACTCTTGCCCTGCTTTTGATATATTGCTTAAAGTACTTTCTGCTTGGTCTAAAACGTTTAATACGAAATCCATATTTCTTAAGTAAGTGTCTATGTTTTGATTGATTGTTTTTAATCTTAGAGCTGCAACAGTTGCAACAGTATCGTCAGATGGAGAAAGTAGTTTTTTACCTGTTGCTATCTGCTTGCTGTATTTTTCTATTTCATTTTGTCTAATTTGGTCATTCTTTATGTAATTGTCATATTTAATCAAATCTGTAATTCTCATGACATCACCTTATACATGTTAATGGTTTGTTAAATTTATTATCGTATATTTTAAAATATTTTTTAGCTTGAAAGTAGAAGGTAATATTTTTAATTTTAAAAATACCTTTGTGAGAAATTCAATAAAAACAAGGAGAGTGTTCCAAAAATCAAAAAACTTCTTCTAAAAACCAAGACTGATAGGATAAACAAAAATACATAGATTAAAATCATGTAGAAATTCCAAAAAATAGCCCAAGTAACAGCTAACTTCTTAGCTATATTCTTTGATAACTGTCTCAATGGATGCTTTATTTTTACTCTAAGACTTTGCTTTATCTTTATAGCATGGATAAGTCCAATGCCTAAGATTTTTTGTACTACACTTATTGAATCATAACCCTTATCAGCTATAAAAGGTAGCCCTATGATAAAATTATCTCCATAAGCAAAACCTGTAGCATCTGCTATGTAGCACTGTCCTGTTTTTCCAGCAATAGTTTTAAAGCCAAGATATTTAAGTTCTTGAAGAACTTCTCTATAAGAGCATTGTTTTAGTGTTTGATATAGAAATATAGCTATTATAAATACGTCGGGTGAGAAATTCATTAAAAACATGAGATTCTTCGCCGGCTACAGAATTACAAATAAGGCGATAGTTAACAAACTTTCGCTTTCTATGTCATCCTTTTAAAAAGAAAGGAAGAGATTTTTAGCTTCGCTCAAAATGATGATTTGGATTTTTGAAACAGTCTCTATAAGTAGATGGAAAAAGATTAAAACTTTTATTGCTTATCTATATGCATATGCTATTTGTTATAGCTTTTTTAGAAAAAGCAAGCTATGGAGGTAATTTCTAACCCAAGGTATATAGAAATATAGCTAAATTTTAAAAAATCTTTTTGTAAGTTTATAAATTTGTCTGAAAGATATTCCTGTTTTTCTAATGCAAACATTTTATTTTTTGATTTTGGGCATTTAATTTTAACTGAGAGAGAAAATAATTTTGGAACAGTCTTACTTTTTACTTAACATTTATGACGTTTTGCATACAAAAGCTATTGAAATGATTGAATATATATTATATATTAAGTTGCAATAAGCCGCGGGGGTGGTTGTCTTAAAAAGACAGCCTGAGAATATACCCTTAGAACCTGATGCAGGTAATGCTGCCGTAGGGAAGCGGGCTTGAGAAAACCTCCAAGCCATCTTCCTTAATGCAGGATTATTTATTAAACTTGGAGGTTGAAAACATGCGTGTTTATGTATCAAAAAGAATCGGTAAGCCAAATGTTACTCAAATGCACTTTGCACGCCAAGGAATCATCACTGAAGAGATGGAGTATGTAGCCAAAAGAGAAGACCTTCCTGTAGAGTTAATCAGAGATGAAGTTGCTCGTGGAAGAATGGTCATACCTGCTAACATCAATCATATCAACTTAGAGCCTATGGCCATTGGTATTGCTGCAAAATGTAAAGTTAATGCAAACATAGGTAATTCAGCAGTAGTCTCAGACATAGAAGGAGAACTTGAAAAGTTAAGAGTTGCTCTTAAATATGGTGCAGACACTGTAATGGACTTATCAACAGGTGGAAATCTTAATGAAATCAGAAAAGCAATTATAGAAAACTCTCCGGTACCTGTTGGAACAGTGCCTATCTATCAAGCTCTACAAGAAGTTAGAAGTATAGAAAAACTAACAGAACAAGATATTCTTGATATCATTGAACTACAAGCTCAGCAAGGTGTAGATTTTATGACAATTCACGCCGGCTTACTTAGAGAATTCTTACCGCTTGTAAATCATAGACTTATGGGAATTGTTTCAAGAGGCGGTTCTATAATTGCTCAATGGATGGTTGTTCATGGAAAACAAAACCCACTTTATACAAACTTTGATAAAATCTGCGAAATCTTTAAGAAATATGACGTTACATTCTCTCTTGGTGATGGTCTTAGACCGGGATGTATAAATGATGCATCAGATGAAGCTCAGTTTGCAGAATTAAAAGTTCTTGGAGAATTAACAAAGAGAGCATGGGAGCATGACGTTCAAGTTATGGTTGAAGGACCAGGTCACGTTCCAATGGACCAAATAGAAATGAATATTAGAAAACAACAAGAATGGTGTCATGAAGCTCCATTCTATGTTTTAGGTCCGTTAGTAACAGATATTGCTCCTGGCTATGACCATATTGCTTCTGCCATCGGTGCAGCTATGGCTGGATGGTATGGTGCATCAATGTTATGTTATGTTACACCAAAAGAACACTTAGGACTTCCAAATGCAGAAGACGTAAAACAAGGATTGATAGCTTACAAAATAGCAGCACATGCAGCAGACCTTGCAAGACACAGAAAAGGTGCTAAAGAATGGGATGATGCAATGTCTAAAGCAAGATATGAATTTGACTGGGAAAGACAGTTTGAGCTTGCAATTGACCCAGAAACTGCAAGAAAATATCATGATGAAACATTGCCACAAGAAGGGTATAAATCTGCTAAATTCTGTTCTATGTGTGGTCCTTCATTCTGTGCATACAGAATATCTCAAAACGTCCAAGAAGCAGTTAATGAAGACTTTTTAATTCCAATAGAAGAACTCAAGAAGTAATTTATTTATCAAAGGGGGCTAAAAGCTCCCTTTTTTCTTTATATTTTAATTTTCAAAACACGCTTTTCTAAAATTCTCGTAAGCTTATCTTTTTTGCCTTCCTGAGGACTTTAGTCCAAAGAATCTCTTTTTTAAAAAGTTAAAAAACATGAGATTCTTCGCTTCGCCCAGAATAAAATCTTTGAGGTCAAGATTCTTCGCCGGCTGTAGAATGACGATTTGGATTTTTACAAGCAGCCTCGTTTGGTGCTTGACATTTAACATAGAACACCCTAAGGATTTTAATCCTAAACTTTTTTAGACAGTCTCTTAAAACACTCTTGATTATATCTACTTAATCTCCGATTTTTAACAACTCCCTAAGTTCATCTTCAAGCTGTCTGCATCTTGGACAGACGGTTGTATCACCTTTATACGAGAATGGGACTAAACATTCACTGCATGGTATCATTACATGTTGAGCTAAAACTTTATACTTTCCTGAAATAAAGTCTTCCAAGTATAGCTTTTCTTCTAAATGGATACATTTTTCTGGGCATACATCATGACAGATTCTGCATTTAATACATAAAGTAGGACTAAACAAAACTTTTAATTTGCTATCATCAGGTGTTAAAGCTCCTGTTGGACAAACGTTATAACAAATTGAACAGTTTGTACATTTAGAGTTGTCAATCCATTTATCTGATGAAAATTCAATCTTTTCTACTTCAAAGTATTTATCTGTTGGGTCTATCTTTGATAAAGCTGTGTATAAAATCTTTCTTTTTTCCGGGATGACTTTCTCGCTTACAATGTTTTTGTAAGGTTTTTCTTCCTCTTCTTCTGTATTTTCAACCATCTGCTCTAATTTATCTTCAACAACCCAAAAAGCTAAGGCTGCCGTCTGTATTGCAAACATCTTTAAAAAAGACCTTCTTTTATTTTCTTGCTTTTCTTCTTTTTCAAATTTTATATCTTCTAATTTTACTCTATAATCTAAACCTGCTTGCTCTAATATATAGTTTGCTTTTTCTGTATTGTGTTTAATTACATCTAACTGTTTTCCAATCTGACATTGACTACAATGTCCAATATCAAGAATTAAATCTGAATTTTTATCTATACAGATAGAGACTAAATAGTTTTCATCAAGTGCTGATAAACATGGTAAATCTACTTTACAGGATATGAATTTTTTATCTGAATCTGTAAACTTAACATAAAAATCCACTAAGTCAAAACCATTTAGTTTATAACTTTCAGTTGGACAGTTTCCAACGCAGGCTCCACATTCAACGCAGTTTTCAAAATTAACTTTAACTTTGTCATTTTCAATACTTACAGCCTGGGTTGGACATACGTTGACACATTTATTACAGTCTGCGTATCTGTAATAAACTCTAACGCAGGAATATATATCAAAGTTTAATCTACTTGCTGACATTTTCAGCCTCTAATTGTTCTAAGATGTATTCGTAGTCTGTCATGATAAAATCTAAAGCCATTTGACAAACATCGTAATAAAATGGAGTTTCACTCATATCTCTTGCAGCCATAAGATATATTGGCGCCCATTGAAGTATATGATTTTCCATAAACTCTTTTTGAAGGTTAAGTGCCTTTTTTTCTCCTTCTTGGTCATTCATTGAATATGCTTTTAGTTGCTCTTGTATTAAAGTTATCATAAATTCAAGCTCAACTGCTATATGGTCGGGAGATAGCACTCTTGTTTTGTTTAAATCTATTTCATATCCATGTTCAAGGTAAAATTGTAATGTTGGATTTGTTGGCGTTGGGTTGATATGTCCTTCGTCATTCATGAATACAGATTCATAAGGATAAGCATTTAGTATGAAAACCGTCGTATAATCAACGTTTAAATCTTCATCTATCAATTCTTTTGTAGATTTTGTTTTGAAAGATTCCCATTCTTTTGTGTTTGGAAAAAGTTCTAATAAATCAGGATTGTTTTTTATTTTTTCAAGAAGGTTTTCATCAACCTCTTCTATTAAAAGTCTTGATATAAAAGCGTACATATTTATTCTACCTTGATTTTCTTGGATTTTATCGTCCATGCTTACCTCACAGGATTTTTTGATAATAAATTATAACAAGATACGTCGGGTGAGAAATTTAATAAAAATCATGAGATTCTTCGCTTCGCTCAGAATGACAAATAAGGTTATCTTTAACATATTTTCGCTTTCTCTGTCATCGTATATTAAGTATACCAAAAATTTTTAAACTTTAAGAGAATAAGTTTTATAATAATTACAGACATGGGAGAAAAAAAGGAAGGACAGATCAAGTTTCTGTCATTGGTCTTTTAAGACCGCTCAGGATGTTTTAGACTGTCCTTCCTAAAACTTCCTAAAACCTGAATCAGAACATTAGGCTTTTTAAACCTGTATTTAATAATATGTTATCAGAAAGTTTCTCTCATGTCAAGTATTTGTATAGGTTATACCGGTTTGGGAAAATTCCGATTTTCTTGAATTCATAATATTACAAAAGCATTGTAAAGGTGATTTTTTGTTTAAACTATGATGAGGTCTTTCTGTGTTATACCATAGCATATATTGCAGCATCTTTTTTTGATACATAACGATTTTTTAAAGATAAAGGATTGTTATTACTGCTTTTATAATTTTTAATCCATCTGTATATGGTAGATTTTGATACACCAAAAGCTTCCACTGCAACCTTCACTGAATGTTTTAAAGCAAATTCTACAACTTGTAATCTAAAGATTATTTCTGGATATTTTTCCACAACATCATCTAATTCTTTTACTTGTTTTAAAAGTTTCCTTTCAAGTGTATTAATTCTCTGAATGTAGGTAGATGTTCCTACTTTCTTTCTCATCTTTATCCTCCGATTTTCATGATTTTAAATTCTTATATAATATTTTCCCATGTTTCTTTTAGCTTGTACAGATAGTAGGAATAGTTTGCAAACTGTTATAGGTAATGTATGAAAATTGTTCTTAATTAAGAGGTAAATGACAAGGGGACAGGAAACCAACTTGATTTGTTATTCATCAACCCTCAATTCATTTTAAAGATTCAGAATGAGCTTTTTCGGAAATAGTAATTTTTTGATGATATTATGGTAAAATTTGATTAAAAACAAATTTAGGAGTATCTATTGACAACCTTAGAAGCTGTTATTTTAGGAGTAGTGGAAGGTCTTACAGAGTTTTTACCTATCTCATCAACAGGTCATTTAATACTGGTTTCAAACCTGCTTGGAATACAGCAGACAGAACAACACAAAGCCTTTGAAGTATCGATTCAGCTTGGCTCAATATTGGCGGTTGTATTTTTATACTTTAAGAAGTTTTTAGATACAAATTTAATGAAAAGAATACTGATAGCATTTATTCCAACAGGTATTTTAGGGTTTGTCTTATACAAAATTATCAAAAGTTTGTTTAATCCTTACATAGTTGTTTTCATGCTTGTTTTTGGAGGGCTGCTTTTAATATTGATAGAACTTTATCATAAAAATAAAAGCTATAATATTAACTCAATATATGAAGTGCCATATCAAAAAGCATTTTTAATAGGAGTTTTTCAATCTTTGGCTATGATTCCTGGTACTTCAAGGTCTGGTGCTACTATTGTAGGTGGATTACTTCTTGGATTAAACAGAAAAACAGCGGCGGAATTTTCTTTTATGCTTGCAGTTCCAACGATGTTTATGGCAACTTTTTATGATGTATACAAAAATCATTCAAATTTTAATCTTTCAGATTGGGAAAATCTAATAGTGGGCTTTACAGTTGCTTTTATATCTGCTTTATTTGCGATTAAATGGCTTTTAAAATTTATTTCAAATCATTCATTTATTCCCTTTGGTATTTATAGAATTATTTTAGGAATTTTATACTACTTTATAGTGTTGAGGTAGGAAATGAATATATTAGACAAGATAATTCAGACAAAAAGAGAAGAGCTTAAAAATTATACTTCTGAATACTTAAAACATTTAGAAAAACTGGCAATAGAAAGAGATAAAAAAGTCTTAAACTTTAAAAAAGCCGTATCCGGAAAGGGTATTAATATTATTGCAGAAGTTAAAAAAGCTTCTCCGTCTAAAGGAATAATCAGACATTATTTTGACCCTGTTGATATAGCAAAATCTTATGAAAAAAATGGAGCAAAAGCAATTTCTGTGCTAACAGATAAACAGTATTTCCAAGGAGATATTGCATATCTTTATCAAATTTCAACAGAAGTAAAAGTTCCATTGCTTAGAAAGGACTTTATCATAGATGAAAGGCAGATTTTGGAAGCTTATGCGTATGGTGCTGATAGTTATCTATTAATAGCAAAAGTCTTGGATAAAGAAAGCTTAAAGAAACTAATAGATTTTGGAAGAGAGCTTGACATGGAGCCATTGGTGGAAGTTCACAGCAGAGAAGAAGGTGAAAAATCGGTAGAAGCAGGAGCAAGAATTGTTGGAATAAATAATAGAAATTTAGAAGATTTTACAGTTGATATAAATCTATCAAAGGAGCTTGCACCGTATCTAAAAGAGATTGGAGCTAAAGTTATAGTTGCAGAAAGCGGATTAGAGAGTAGGCAACAGCTGCTTGAGTTGAAAAATTATCAAGTTGACGCATTTTTAATAGGAGAATCTTTAATGAAAGAAGCAGATGTTGGAAAGAAGTTAAGGGAGTTTATAGAAGGGTAAAAAGATGTATCAAAACATCAACAAAGAAATAGCGAAAATCTTTAAAAATATGTCTCATATTTACGAATTTTTAGATGACAAATTTAGAGCATTGGCTTATGCTAAAGCAGCACAGATAATTGAAGATTTACCTGATGATATTAGAAACTACGTTGCTACCGGTAAAATAAACAATATAAGAGGAATTGGTTCTCATACTGTCGATAAAATCTTAGAGTACATCAAAACAGGAAAAATACAAAAATATGAAGAACTTAAAAAGTTAATCCCGGAAGATTTTTTAGACTTTATGGAAGTTCCAGGCTTTGGACCAAAAACTTTAAAAAGAATTTACCAAGAGCTTGGTATTAACAATAAAAAAGATTTAGTAGAAGCATTAAAAGACGGAAGAGTTGCAAAGCTAAAGGGTTTTGGGGAAAAGAAAGTCCAAAATATGCTAAAAGGTCTTGAGCTATACGAAGCTTCTAAGAATAGACTTTTACTGTGGGAAGCTTTACAAATAGGAGAAACATTATTAGCTAAATTAAAACAGGTTAAAGAGATTAAAAATATTGAGCTTGCAGGAAGTTTAAGAAGAAGAAAAGAAACTATTGGAGACATTGATATTCTTATATCCTGTGATGATAAAGACAGGGATAAGATTATAAATTACTTTGTTAATTTAGAAGATGTTAAAGAAGTTCTTGCTAAAGGTGATACAAAAGCAAGTGTTATTATAAAAGAAAAAGATAGACAGGTAGATTTAAGAGTACTAAAACCTGAAGAATGGGGTAGCGGTCTTCAATACTTTACAGGTTCAAAAGAGCATAACGTACATTTTAGAGAAATAGCTAAGCAAAAAGGATTAAAGGTCAGTGAATATGGTGTTTTTGATGCAAAAACAGAAAAAAGGCTTGCAGGAGCTACTGAGGAAGAAGTTTATGAGATAGTAGGAATGCAGTGGATTCCACCTGAGATGCGAGAAGACAGGGGAGAAATTGAGCTTGCTTTAAAAAAGAGCATTCCAAGATTGGTAGAGCTTGAAGATATTAAAGGAGACTTACATTGCCATTCAACATGGACGGATGGATTTAACAAAATAGAAGAAATAGCAAAATTTTTACTTGAAAACTATAAATATGAATATTTTGCGATTACAGACCACTCAAAAGCCGTAAGAGTAGCCCATGGACTAACAGAAGAAGATGTTTTAAAACAGATTGAAGAGATAGATAAAATAAATAAAAAACTTGGATTTGATTTTATAAAAAAGGGAATAGAAGTAGATATTATGCTTGACGGTTCTCTTGATTTGCCGGATGATATACTTTCAAAGCTTGATTGGGTAGTTGCATCTATTCATACACATTTTAACAGAGACAATACAGACAGAATTATAAAAGCAATGGAAAACCCTTATGTATGTGTAATAGGGCATCCAACAGGAAGGACCATTGGCGTTAGAGAAGGCTATCCTTTATCTGATGAGATATTTAAAGTTGCGAAAGAGACAAACACAGCGCTTGAGATAAACGCACAGCCTTTAAGAATGGACTTACCGGATGTGATGATTAAAAAAGCAGTTGAGAATGGAGTTAAATTAGTAATTTCAACAGATAGCCACAGTCTTGGAAACTTTGCTTATATGAAAATAGGAGTTGCAAATGCAAGAAGAGGCTGGTCAAAAAAAGAAGATATATTAAATACTTACACCTGGAATGAGATTAAAAAATTTATTCAAGCTAAACGTAAAAAGTTTGGTGTTAAGGCATGAAAAATGCTTTTTTTGGAGAAAATCTTGACTATATTCCTTACCAAATCTTAAAACAAATTCTTGGTGAATCAATCTATGAAGAATATAGAGATATAATAGAATTTATAACCATTGAAGGCGATATTGAAAAAGATATTCTTTATTTATACTTAAAACCGTTCAACTCTAACAAAATCTTGTATGCTACATATGATTTAAAAGATAAAAAGATTTTAAACAGCTTAAGCAAAGCTGAAATTTTAAAAATTTTTGATGATGAGAAAGATAAGATTCAAGAGCTACAAAAGAAAGAAATAGAAAGAAGTGCTAAAATAGTATTGACTATCATAAACCTTGTTCTTGGAATGGCAGCTGCTTATTTTGTATCAAAGTTTGTTTTTGGCTTTTGATGAAGAAACAGAAATATAGTATATTCTAAACTTACACAGCTTATGCAAGAAGATGGAGAGAGATTGATTTTTGATGAATACGTTGGGCAAAAAAATTAGGGGCTTTTATAAAATTTAAAAAGGAGATCCTTCGACCTTGCGGTCTCAGGATGACAGAGAAAGGCTGATTGATAAGCATTAAAGGAAGGATAACCTTATTTGTCATTCTGAGCGAAGCGAAGAATCTCCTATTTTTATTGAATATTAAATTTCTTACTCAACATATCTATAGATAAAATATTTGGCGAATACGTCGGGTGAGAAATTACCTCCATAGTTTACTTTTTCTAAAAAAGCTATAACCAATAGCATATGCATATAGATAAGCAACAAAAGTCTTAACCTTTCTCCATCTACTTATAAGATTGAAATT
>NZ_JAPYVU010000027.1 GCF_028276765.1 Sulfurihydrogenibium sp. | reverse complement strand
AATTTCAATCTTATAAGTAGATGGAGAAAGGTTAAGACTTTTGTTGCTTATCTATATGCATATGCTATTGGTTATAGCTTTTTTAGAAAAAGTAAACTATGGAGGTAATTTCTCACCCGACGTATTATGGAGATGATATATTAATACCAAATCTTTTTGAAAAAGGACTAAAATTTTTAAACAGAGATAATTTACCAGTAATAAAAAAAGAAGGTAAAAGCTTTGTATCTTATGGTCAAACTGTTTACACTGCGGACATGAGCTTACTTCTTGGAAGAATACATATAGACCCCAAAAACTCATTCTTTTATAAAGAAGTAGGCTTAGATGGAATAATTGAACTATCAAGAATATCTTCCTTAGGAATGCAAGCAGTAGCAAGAACAACCATTGGAACGCCAATTACTTATATGGAAATGAGAAATGCTTATGAAAATAATTTTCTCATACCGTACAAAAAAAACCAGCCGGAAGATTTTAAAACTCTTGAACAGCTAATAAAGATAGATAAAGGTGGTTTAACATTAAAACCTTTGGTAGAATTATTTGAAAATGTAGCAGAATACGATTTTTTCTCTATGTATCCATCTATCATAACAAATTATAATCTGTCTTATGAAACTATTAACTGTAAACATCCAGAATGTAAAAAAACCTTACCTTATACAAATTATAGAATCTGCACAAAAAAGATAGGCATTGTTCCACAAACATTAAAATGGCTTCTTGAAAGAAGGCTTAAATATAAGCAATTACTTAAAAAAGAAAAAAATCAGATTTATGATAATAGACAAAAAGCTTTAAAATGGCTTTTGGTAGTTAGCTTTGGTTATCTTGGATATAAAAACGCAGTTTTTGGAAGAATAGAATCTCACGAAGCAACAACATCAATCGGAAGACAGCTTATTACTTTTGTAAAAGAGATTTTAGAAGCAAAAGGCTTTAGAGTAATTCATATTCTTACCGATTCTATCTGGGTTTACAAACATGGTTATACGATAGATGATTATAAAAAGATGGAAGAATATTTGAATAAAAGAATCAACGAAAAATTTATTCCGGTGAATCCTGACGGAATACCATTTAAGATTTTACTGGAAGGTGTTTATGATTGGATAGTTTTTTTGCCTTCAAAATCCGATTCTGTTGGTGTTTCTAACCGTTATTTTGGAAAGTTTAGCAATGGTGAGTTTAAATTTAGAGGAATAGATTTAAGAAGAAAGGATGTTCCAGAATTTATTAAAAATTTTCAATTAGAAGTTTTTGAGCATTTAAGCAAAGCAAAAAACAAAACAGAATTCTTAAAGTTAATAAAAGATATAGATGAGATATTCGACAAACACAAACAAAAATTATTGGAAGGAGATTTTTCATTAAAAGACTTAATAATAAAAAAGAAAGTCTCTAAGGATCCAAATTCATATCAAAAAAGGACAGATTTATCAGAAGTAGCCGGAACTTTGCTAAAAGAAGGCTTTAATCTAAATCCGGGTGAAAGTGTTAATATCATTTATATCCTTGATAAATATATAAAAGCTATGCCGCTTGAAATCTATCTTACAAATCCAAAGCCAATAAACATAGAAAAATACTTAAAAATACTTGAAGAATCTAAAATTAGATTAACACCAAAAAAGCTTTTTGGTAATGTATTAAGGTAAAAAATGGAAACAAGCATAATAGATTTAAAATAGAATTATTGAGATTTTTCGTGTGGTTTTGGAACGATGTATTAATACTATTATCCTTCATTCTAAGACTTCAAAGCTAAAGGATCTTCTTTTTCAGAGATGGTGAGAAAGTGAATAAGTGAGAGGCAAAAGGCGGAAATTCCTCGCTGTAATTGCAGAATGGCATAGTTGAATAACTTTTATCAGCAAACAACAAACCAATTTCAACTCTTACGCTTAACATCTTGCATTTCATGTATTAAAAGCCCTATCTCCAGCATCGCCAATACCAGGGATTATATAACCTTTGTCGTTTAATCCTTTATCAATCTGACCTATGTAAAATAAAACATCTTCAAATTTACTTACATTTCCGATTCCTTCCGGAGATGCAACTATATTTAATGAAATAATTTTCTCCGGACTATGTTTTTTAATCACACTTATTGCGTACTCTAAGGAACCACCTGTTGCAACCATTGGGTCGACTATTATCACAGTTTTACCGTTTAAATTAGGAAGTCTTTCGTAAAATAATGTGCTTTTTAATGTTTCTTCATCTCTTTTTATTGCTAAAAATCCGGCTTTTGCCTCCGGTAAAACTTCTAAGCATCCATTCAACATCGGCAAACCGGCTCTTAATATCGGTACAATAACGTATCTATCTTCTTCTAACGCTTCAAATGTACCCTTAGCAAGGGGTGTTTCTTACTTCTGTGTATATAGGATTTTCATTCTTTAAAGCTTCTATTAATAAAATCTTTGCTATTATCTCTATCTGTTTTCTAACTTGAGAAGATTTTAAATTTTTATCTCTTAAATTTGTTAAAGCATTTTTTAACACCCTATTATCAACTATTTTTATATTTTCCATTTTTTCTCCCTTAGAGTTAATAAAATATGCCTAAGTATTGTATAATTTTATCATTATTCAATTTGTGGGGTAGTATCGTGAAGAAAGTCGGTTATTTTTACGATGATATATATTTAGAACATGACTCCGGAATAGGTCATCCAGAATCTCCGGAAAGACTTATTTACATAAATAAATATTTAGAACCTATAAAGGACAAATTAATCCATCTAAAGCCAAGAAGAGCATCGGCTAAGGAAATAACGTTGATACATGATACTTACTATCCACAAGAAATAATGGATTTTTGCGCTGCCGGTGGTGGATATTTAGACCCGGATACACACGTTGGAGAGTATTCGTATGAAGCTGCTGTGATGGCAGTAGGTGCAGGTCTTGAAGCAATTGATAATATAATTAACGGAAATATAGAAAGGGCATTTTGTGCTGTAAGACCACCAGGTCATCATGCAGAAAAAGATAAAGCAATGGGATTTTGTATCTTTAATAATATTGCTATAACAGCAAGATATGCACAGCAAAAAGGCTTTAATAAAGTTTTTATAATAGATTTTGATGCCCACCATGGAAACGGTACACAAAAAGCTTTCTACGATGATGACACTGTGTTTTACTTTTCAGCCCATGAATATCCCTTTTATCCGGGAACCGGTTCAAAAAATGAAAAAGGAGTTGGAAAAGGCTACGGATACACTTATAACGTTCCACTGCCCGCCGGCACAGGTGATGAAGTCTATATAGAAATTTACAGTCAAACCCTGCCAGAGCTTGTAAAGTCTTTTAATCCAGACATAATTCTTGTTTCTGCTGGCTATGACTTACATCAAGATGACCCGTTAGCTTACTTAGAAGTATCAACAGAGGGAATTGGAACGATAGTAGAAAATATTTTAAAGTCAGCAGATGTTCCTTATGTCTTTATGCTTGAAGGTGGGTATAATCTAAACGCTTTAGGTGAAAGTGTAAGATTAACAATTGAAAAAATGCTTTATATCTAACCTTAATTGTTATCCTTAAGGAGCATTGATGAAATTACTAAAAGAAATATTAACAGATGAAAAAATAATTTATGGAAATCAAAAGACAGTTGTAGAAGGAATTACAAATAACAGCAAAAAAGTCGAGAATAATTACGCATTTTTTGCCATTAAAGGCACATCGGTAGATGGTCATAACTTTATTGACGAAGCTATAAAAAATGGTGCATCTGTAATTTTTATAGAAGATGAAAGGTATATTGAAAGTTTAAAAGAGAAAAACATAACAATTGTTTTGACAGATAACGGCAGAAAGTCTTTAGCTTTAGCTTCAAACAAGTTTTATGATAATCCATCTGAAAAGTTGAAAGTGATAGCAATTACTGGAACAAATGGAAAAACTACAACATCAAATTTACTTTCCCAGTATTATGAAATGGCTGGATATAAAGTTGGTGTAATCGGGACAATAAATTACAGAATTGGAGATGAGATATTATCTTCAGGACATACAACGCCCGACCCGGTAGAATGGTTTAAAACACTTAAAGTTATGAAAGATAAAGGTGCAAATGTAGTAGTGGCAGAAGTTTCTTCCCATGCGGCAGACCAGTACAGAGTTTATTCAACAAAGTTTCATGGTGGAATCTTTACAAATCTAACACAAGACCATCTTGATTATCACCAAACAATGGAAAACTACTTTTTAGCAAAGAGAAGAGTTTTTGAGCAGATTGATGAATTCAATAAAGAAGCAATTTACAGCATAAATGTAGATGATGAGTATGGAGGAAAAATCTTAGATTTTCTAAAAAACCATTTAAAAGTCAACGATAATAAAATCATTACATACGGAAAAACATCTGAAGATTTTAAGATTCTTGATTATAGACTTTCACTTTTTGAGACTGAATTTAGCTATAAATATAAAGATACATTAAGCAAAATCAAAACAAAATTAAGAGGTGTTTTTAATATTTATAATCTATCTGCTGCCGTTTCTTTTCTTATAAAAGATGGTTTTGATTTAAAATTCTTAGAAGAAAAAGCATTACATCTAAAGCCGATTAAAGGAAGGTTTGAAGTAATAGAAGGACAAGGTTTTATTGTGGTCATAGATTATGCCCATACACCGGATGCACTTGAAAACATTCTAAAATCGTTAAATGAAATCAAAGAAAATAGAATCATAACAGTATTTGGAGCAGGTGGCAACAGAGACAAGACAAAAAGACCGTTGATGGGAGAGACGGCAGAAAGACTTTCTGATATTGTAATTCTTACATCTGATAATCCAAGAAATGAAGACCCATTAAGTATAATAGAAGATATCTTAGCCGGAATTAAAGATAAAGATAAAGTTATAACTATTGTAGACAGAAAGCAAGCAATAGAAAAGGCTATCAGTTTGGCAAAAGAAAAAGATATAATTTTAATAGCAGGGAAAGGACATGAGAATTATCAGATAATAGGCGATAAAATTTTGCATTTTGATGATGCAGAAGTAGTAAAAGAAATTATAGACGGAGGAAAAGGTGTTTAGAGGTAAGGTTAGAAAAATCCATTTTATCGGAATTGGCGGTTCTGGAATGAACGGCATAGCTGAATTATTGCTAAACCAAGGATACACAATAACAGGTTCAGATTTAAAAGAGTCTCCAACGATTGAAAGATTGAGAAATCTTGGAGCAAAAATATTTATAGGACATAGTGAAGAAAATGTTAAAGATGCGGATGTTGTAGTATACTCATCAGCTGTAAAGCCGGATAATCCAGAAATGATAAAGGCAAAACAGCTTGGAATTCCGACAATACCAAGAGGAGAGATGCTTGCTGAATTAATGAGGTTCAAATATGGAATAGCCATTGCCGGAAGTCATGGAAAAACAACAACAACATCCATGGTAGGAACCGTTCTTGGAAAAACCGGATTTGACCCAACGGTTGTGATTGGTGGTAAGTTGGAAGCATACGGCAGTAATGCAAAGCTTGGAAGAGGAGAGTTTTTAGTTGCAGAATCAGATGAAAGCGATGGCTCTTTTTTAAAATTAACTCCGACCATTGTTTCTATAAACAATATAGATTTAGAGCATATAGGATTTTATAAAGATTTAGAAGACATTAAAAAAGCTTTTGTAGCCTTTGCAAATAAAGTTCCGTTCTATGGAGCAGCAGCTGTTAACGTAGATGACGAAAACGTAAAAAGTATTTTGCCTTACATAGAAAGAAAAGTTATAAAGTTTGGATTGTCAGAAGATGCAGATATTAGAGCTTATGACCTAAGATTAGAAAACGGTAGATACAAATTTAAAGTCAATGATTTTGGAGAGATATATCTTTCAGTTCCAGGCATTCATAATGTTTATAATGCTCTTGCTACAATAGCAATATGTAATGAGCTTAGCGTTCCTTTTTGCGTTATAAAAGAAAGCTTAGAAAACTTTAAAAATGCAAAAAGAAGATTTGAAATAAAGTACTCTAACGATATCGTTGTCATTGATGATTACGCACACCATCCAACAGAACTAAAAGCAACATTGTCAGCAGCAAGAGATTATTTTAAAGACAGAAGAATAATAGCAGTATTTCAACCTCATAGATATTCAAGATTAAATGCCTTATTTGAAGAATTTGCGAAAGCTTTTGATGTTCCGGATATTACTATCATAACAGAAGTTTACTCAGCAGGTGAAAATCCAATTGAAAATGTTTCAGGGGAAAAATTGGCAGAGAAAATCAAAAAGTATGGAAAGAATGTCCATTATGTAGCAAATTTAGAAGAGGCTGAAAATCTGTTAAAAAATACTATTCAAAAAGGTGATGTAATACTAACCCTTGGAGCGGGAAGCATTACTCAGCTTAGCGACACTTTAGCCAAATATTTATCACAAAAAGAGCAAAAATGATAGTAGATAGATTTGTAAATAAAGACAATATGTCTCTTTTGACAGACCTGTATGAGCTTACAATGGCACAGGTCTATTTTAATAAAAAAATGAATGGAAATGCCGTTTTTAATTTTTTTATCAGACCAACAAACAAAAGAAACTATTTTTTAAACGCAGGGCTTGAGCTTTTAATAGATTATCTATTAAATTTAAAATTTACAGAAGAAGATATAAATTTTTTAAGACAAACAGGCAGGTTTTCAGAAGAGTTTTTAGAATACCTTAGAAATTTTAAATTTACAGGAAATTTATACGCCATAGATGAAGGAGAGATAGTTTTTGCCAATGAACCCATAGTCCAAGTAGAAGCTCCATTAATAGAAGCCCAGATTATTGAGACATTTTTAATAAACACGCTTCAAATCTCAATCCTTGTAGCAACAAAAGCCCTAAGATGCTACAGTGTTGCTGAAAAAGCTATACTTGTAGATTTTGGACTAAGAAGAGCTCATGGCACAGATGCGGGAATGATAGCATCAAGAAGTAGCTATATTGGCGGTTTTGTAGGAACATCGAACGTTTTAGCAGGCAAAGCTTTCGGAATTCCAATCTATGGAACAATGGCACACTCTTTCATAATGGCTCATGATACAGAAGAAAAAGCATTTGAAAATTTTGCATCGGTTTATCCAGAAAACACGATTTTTTTAGTAGATACATACGACAGCTTAGAAGGTGTAAAGAACGCTATAAAAGTAGCCAAAAAGCTTGGCATTAGAATAAAGGGTATTAGGTTAGACAGCGGAGATGTAGCAACTTTATCAAGAGAAGCAAGAAAGCTTCTTGATGCAAACGGTTTTAGAGATGCAATTATTTTTGTCAGCGGTGGCATAAACGAATATAAGATAAAAGAGTTGATTCAGGATAAAAAAGCTCCAATTGATGGTTTTGGTGTTGGAACAGAGCTTGTAACAAGTGCAGATTTACCATATTTAGATTGTGCTTATAAATTGGTAGAGTATGAAAGAAAGCCAAAAATCAAGTTAAGCAGAAAGAAAATGACATTACCTTTCAAAAAACAGCTTTTTAGAATCTACAAAAATGGCACTATCTCTAAAGATATCGTAGGTCATTTTGATGAACATTTTGATGACTCTGTTAAAATGCTCAAACTTTATATAGAGAAGGGTGAGCTTGTAAGAAACCTTCCATCTTTAAAAGAAATCAGAGAAAAAGCATTGATTAACTTCAAAACACTTCCAAATACTTTTAAATCTTTAAATCAATACATGACCCTTACACCGGAAATATCACATAGGCTATTAAAATCAGCAGAAGATCTAAAAGAAAAGTTGAGGTTAAAGCATTGAAAAAAATAATTTTAGCAGTTTTATTGCTTTTTGGTTTTTCATTTGCAGAAGTTAAAATCACAACCACTATAAAACCTTTGGCAGATATAGCAAAAGAAGTTGGGAAAGATAAAGTAAATGTGGCTTATATAATCCCTTCAAACGTAAACTTTCATACCTACGAATACAAGCCGATGGATATAAAAAAAGTATATGAGAGCGATTTATTTCTATTTATAGGTTATGGAGAGCCAAATATATCAAGTCTTACTAAAAATCTTAAAAAAGAAAAATTAATGCAGATAACAAATCTTAAAGGAATATTTCTTTTAAAAGAAGAAGACCATGATGAAATCCATCCGGCAGTATGGTTAGACCCAGAAAATGCAAAAGTAATAGCCAAAGCAGTTATGGATTTTTTGACATCTAAAGATAAACAAAATTCACAATTTTATAAATCAAACTATTTAGAATTTGAAAAAAAAGTAAATGAAATTTTAAACTATGGAAGAACAAAGCTTTCATCAGTTAAAAATAAATACTTTGTATCTTATCACTATGAATTTCCTTACTTTGTAAAAAGATTTAATCTTATCTATCTTGCAGAGATAGAAATGGGTCATGGAAGAGAGCCATCACCAAAACATCTGATAGAAGTAATTCAAAAAATCAAAAAATATAATGTAAAAGCAATTTTTACGTCAAAGCAGTTTTTCAATCCAAAGACTGCCAATATTGTCATATCTCAATCAGGAGTAAAAATAATTTTTCTTGACTCTATGGGTGAGACAGGAGATTACTTAAATATGATGAGATACAATATAGACAAAGTTTACGAAGGACTTAATTTGTAAGCATGGAATATTATTTAAATTTACAACTTAAAAAACCATATATAGTAGTAGGAGATATACACGGCTGTTATAACGAGTTTAAAAGCTTAATAGGTGTAGCGAAAGAAAAATACGGGGAAGATTTAATTATCATTTCCGTTGGAGATACAATAGATAGGGGAGATTACAATTTAAAAACGTTACTTTATACAATAGAGCTTTATTATCAAAAAGAATACTATGAAGTGAAAAGTAATCATCTTAATAAATTTGTCAGATGGCTAAAAGGAAACAATGTAAACATATCCTACGGAATGCAAAAAACAGTATCGGAATTTTTAGCCTTAAACAAAAACCTTCAAGAAGAGCTTAGAGAAAAAATAATTTCATATTACGAGGCATTACCACTTTACATAGTTGTTAATAATAACGTAGTAGTTGCGCATGCAGGAATAAAAGATGAGTTTATAGGAAGGGCTGATAAACAAGTAAAAAGCTTTGTTTTATACGGAGAAACAACAGGAAAATACACAGAAAAAGGATTTCCGGAGAGAAAAGATTGGACAAAAGACAGAAAAGTCGACGAAAACTCACCTAAAATTGTTTACGGACATGTAGTTTTTGATGAACCTTATATAAATAATCTCTGCTATGGCATTGACACAGGTGCATGTCTTGGAAACAAACTAACTGCATACAATCCAGAAAAAGACGAGTTTATCTTTATTAAATCAGAAAAAGTTTACTTTACATTTGAAGACTGATTTATAATATTTAATACTTTTCTCATGATACTAACCTCCTCTCCTCCGGGTGGATAATTTCATCTGGAGGAGCTTTTAATGTAAAAAATAGCCATATCCGGAGGACATCTAATCCTAATTGGTGGTCCACCTGTTCCTATTCCTCTACTTACAAAGATATAACTATTATTAATCTTTAAAAATCCTGCATCTGTTATAAAAATCTTTCTCAAAATAAATTTTACAGGCCAAAGAACGCCTCCATGAGTATGACCCGCAAGCATCAGGTCAAATTTACCGATCAAATCATTATCAAGCTTTGGCTGATGTTTTAAAAAGATAATGAATTTAGAACCATCAACGCTTTTGAATAACTCTTTTTCTGGCACCAATTTTCTTACTTTAAACCTTTCAGCCTCTTCATCGTCAACTCCAACAAAAGCTAAATCTTGAATAGAAAATATTTCATCTCTCAAAACCTTAAACCCGGCTTTTTTGGTAAATTCTATTGCTTGGTTTACATCATTATAATATTCATGATTTCCAAGAATAGCATACTTTCCAAGGGGTGGATTTATCTGATTTAACAGGTTTATATAGCTTTCTTTATTAACAACATAACCATCTACCAAATCACCGGTTGAGATTACAATATCCGGCTTTTCTTTATTATAAACATCAAGAACAAGATTTATTTTATCCTCTCTCATGACTTGATTCAGATGCAGGTCAGAAATATGAAGAATTTTAACATCTCTTTTAATCTTATCTGAATAAATCTTAAACTTGTAAACTCTTAAATTCAAAGTTTCATAATATCCATAAGCCATTGAAGATAATGTTAAAACAGTAATAAATATAAAACCTTTAAAACTGCTAATGTGAGGAAGTGGATTATGTTTTAATATCTTTTCCGAAATTTTTAAAATAAAATGATAAATGTCTATAAAAAGATAATACAAGAAAAAAAGCATAATAAAGCCCATCCAAAGCAGAATAACGAGAGACACATAGTAGTTGTCATATCCAAGTTTATCATAATACTTATAAAATGCAGGAGATAAGGTCAGTATAAAAATTAAATATAAAAATTTAGACTTTATATTAAAGGCCAACTTTAACTTTTTAATAAAGTAAAGATGTATAAATCCGTATATACTGAAAAAAATTGTTAAAAACATTCAAAACCTCCATATAAGACTGCTTGCAGAAACCAATATCGTCATTCTGCAGTAGGCTGACACGGAAAGGTAAGCTTACGGGAATTTTGAGACACTCTTACCTCCATATTTTTAAATAGGTTAAAATATATTACAAAGAATAAAATTTCAAGATAGGAGATTTTTATGGTCGGGAAAATAATTTGGGAATCTTTATCTATAGCTCTTTTACTCTATGGTTCTTATTTAGCATATGTTTTTATATGGTTTAGTTTGTTTAGAATCTTTGATATGGATATCACAACTGCAAAGCTTATTTCAGGTTCTATAACATTAACGATTATAGCTATATCATCAATAAGATGGTTTATTAAAAAACATAAAGAGCTAAAAGTAATGGAAAATGAGGGTTAAGATGTTTCAGGAAATTGACGATAATTATTATGTAATGATGGAAAACGTTTCTGCAGTCAAATTAATTTATGAAGATGGTAAATACATATGGCTATTTTATACAAACCATCCTACACCTTTAAAATCTAAACCATTTGATACAGAAGAGGAAGCCAAAATATGGTTTAGAAATCTAAAATATGATTATTACAGGAGAAAAGAGTAGTGTTTTGTATAAGTCATACCAGTTTGGGAAAATTCCGATTTTCTTGAATTCATAATATTACAAAAGCATTGTAAAGGTGATTTTTTGTTTAAACTATGATGAGGTCTTTCTGTGTTATACCATAGCATATATTGCAGCATCTTTTTTTGATACATAACGATTTTTTAAAGATAAAGGATTGTTATTACTGCTTTTATAATTTTTAATCCATCTGTATATGGTAGATTTTGATACACCAAAAGCTTCAACTGCAAGTTTTACTACAGTGTTCTAAAGCAAATTCTACAACTTGTAATCTAAAGATTATTTCTGGATGTTTTTCCATAACATCATCTAATTCTTTTACTTGTTTTAAAAGCTTTCTTTTATAATATTTTCCCATGTTTCTTTTAGCTTGTACAGATAGGAAACTTAATATAAACAGATAAATTCAAAAGTTTTAGAAATTCGTCATAAGGCTTACTGGAGCGTAATTTTAAAGCACGTGGGGGAGAAATCCCCACGTTTATACTATTTATATTATCTTTTTGTAGCTCTCCAGAAGCCCTCAGCAGATCCTTCCCTACAAGAATCTCCAGGAGGAATACCATCACCATAAATACCTGATATTGTGTTAGTTTTGCTATCAAATTTACCAAAGAATGTTGCATACTCTGCTTGCGCATTTGGATCTGTATCGTGGCACATAATTATCGGTACTTTAAACATTACATAATTTCCATAAACAATTCCTTGACCTGAGCGTGTAAATGTACCATTAATATCAGTTATTGATACATTTATACTGATACCATTTTGAGCGATTTGTAATGTAGCTACTGAGTCTACATCGTATGTACCCGCAACATTAGCAGGTGATGCATTTGTTACATCTTCTGCTCTCCATGTTCCTTTATAGATGTTACTTTTATTCTCCCTACAGGTATCACCTGCGGACAAGGTATTTGTGAATGTTCCTGTTATGTTTCCGTTAGCGTCTATTGTCCCAGTAAATTCTGCAGTTCCTGTGCCATTTTCGTTTGTATCGCTACACATAATAACAGAGGCTGTAAAACTTATGCTATTACCGCTCTTTGTGCCATTTCCAGAAATAAGGAGTAAATCGCCTGTGTCTCCTTCTATAGCTGTCATTGTTGCTGATATTTGACCGTTATCACCCTCAACTACATCTACCATTATTGGACCGTATTCTGGAGAACCATAATCATCTTTTATATAAGCAAAATATCTATGGGACGGGTTTGCTTTACCGTTAGAAATTTTTCCTGTAGCAATTGTTTCATTGGTAGTTGAATCTTTAATCTCTATAATAGTGTTGTTAGTAATCTGGTCTTTATTTATAGATATTTTTACTCTATCTATAACCGCATCCATTCCCTACCCGTTTGCATCAAAAGGTGTTGTGATAAAGTCCGCATTTTGAACTCCGTATTTCTGTAAAACGGGGCTGAGAAGATTTTTAAGTGAGTTTCTTGCATTGTCTAAATTCAACTGAGAAGGGGGGTTGGTATATATATCTGCATTCCCGTTATTTGCAACTGCTACAACTGCTGTAGAAAGAGGTGTAATGTTAGCAGTCCCAGATTTTTGGTCTGTGTAAGAAAAGAGAAGTTCTTGGCTTGTTGGATTTTGCGTCTTTAAATAAAATGGTGGAGTTAAACCTGTTGTGTCAAAAGAGAATTTACCGCTTGCGTCTGTGGTTGTAGAAATTTCTTTGCCTTTACTATCTTTTAAATACACAACGACTGAAGCCAAAGGTTTTCCTGTTGCTGCAGTTCCTGAAAGAGTTGATGTAGTAATCCCTCCGCCTGCGAATGTTCCTCCGCCGCCACCTCCACCACAACTAAATAGCGACATTGCCAAAAAGATACTTGCCAATACTGCCAAGATTGACTTGATACTTCCTTTCATGATTTTTCCTCCTTTCATCATGATTCTTCCTCCTTTTACTGTTAAAATTGGTTTAACATCTCTTCCCATAATGTCTCTTTTTCCTTCGCCTCTCTGCCACATGAGGGGATAAGAACATAAGAAGCAATTTCTGCTGCTAACAAAAACCTTTTAGCTTTATGATATCACCTCCAAAGATTAATTTATCCTTCCAATTATTTAAATACATAAAGAGATTCTTTAGTGTTGGGTTTCAGGATGAGAAGAGGAGTTAGAAAAGGTCATTTTGAAGCTGCAACGAAGGATATTTTTTGAAAAAATAAACCTTCAGACTTGCGTCTTCAAGATGACAAATCTCTCCATCTCATCATTCTGTAACCGAGTAAAGAATCTCGCATTCCTTTCATTTCTTAACTAACCTGTTTTACTTTTAAATTATGACTAAAATCATACCTTTATAATAAAAAATAAATCAAAAAATTTTTTTTGCAATAGTTTTGTATATTTTGAGAAAATCTAAAATTATGTTAGTCTTTTATTTCTCTGATAGATAATAAGCCGCTAATTTTGTTACTTTGAGCTACAGAGAAAAGAATCTTCCGCCTTTTAGTCTCTCGCCTACTTGCCTTCTTTACAAAATTTCCTTATAAATAATTCTTTTCCCAACTCTGTCATACACATAATCAACTTTCAACTCAGTACTTCCAACGCCTACATTTACAACTACATGAAAAATATCAGACTTAACATCTATATAATTTTGTATCTTATAAAGCATATCAAACGTAAAACCATCTACCAAAATCAAATCTTTTACTTGTTTAAAAGGTTCTTTACTCCTTTTCTCAATGATTTTTTGAGCTAAATTGTCGTCTATCCTTTCATCAAGAGACTTTAAAACCCACAAAGGAGCTGTGTTGATGTTTATCTTTCCGTTTGTGTAAACGGTAGAAGTTTCTATCAATCCTGGATAAAAGTCCTTTTCAACCAACTTACCATTTAAATCTTCATCTTTAAAGCCAATCAGTATAAGCTCATATAGGCTATCCATATGAGCTTTTTTGACAGGATAGCCTGTTTGAAGCGTTCCTTCTTGCCTTCCTATCCATACAAGCAGATTTCTTTCTTTCTCAGGAGATATCATCAAATTTTTAAACAGATTGTCAACAATTTTCCCATAACCCGGATCGCCGGCAAGGTTTAGATTTATATATCTGTTTTCATCATAGATTGATATGCTAACTTTAACATTATTTTGTGAGTAATTAAAAGGAAGCGTCCATTTATCCTGTAGAGAATCAATGCTTTGGTCATCATTATCAAGAATGTATTTAGCCAGATTAAAACCTGCATCTGCTATGTATAAAGCCTGAACCTTTCCATAAACAGATTGAACGTAGCTGTTTGTAGAAATGCTTGACTGATAACTATCTATCACATAAAAAGACATCGTCAAAAAAGCCATCAAAACAACGATTATAATCATTGGAAGTTATATTTTAGGTCTAATAAACTGCCGGATAAAACAAAATTAAAGGATGAAGCCGAAGCTTTGCCATTAATCTTTGACATTAAAGGATTATCTTTGTTAAAAGATACTTGACCGTTGCCAGTAAAAGCTATCCCATTAAAAGAGCCTTTAAAATCAAATACTTTATCTTTAAAATCTATCTCTAAAAACTCAAGCTTTGTTCCGTTTGCATTAATATTTTCAAGCTTTAGCCTTCCAAAAAACCCATCGGATACTTTTAAGCTACCGCTGATTTTACTAACACCTTCCAAACAAGAAAAATCTTTAAAATCCATCTGGTATGTTTTTGATAACCCAACCTTAAACGTTGCCGGCTTTCCTTTACAATCTAAATTAAGACTTAAAGGTATTAATTTCAAGGTTGCATTTACATCAGAGAGAACTTTTTTATCTGCATAAAACAGATTTAGATTTTTAAACTGTATAGAAAAAGGTGTTTCTCTAACTGACTGACTGTAAAAGAAAATATTATTATCTGATGCAAGTTTGCTAAAAATCATATACTTAGGTATAAATAAGATTGTAAGCAGTAGCAAAATAAAACCTATTATTAAGCTAATAAGCCCTTTGTTTAGTGTCATTTAGTCTCCTTAAACTTTCTTGCCATTTTATAATTTAGCTCAGAATCTCTTTTTTATAGCCCTATTCTGTCACTCTTAAGCTACAGCGAAGAATCTCCGCCCTTTTGCCTTTCACTTATTCACTTTCTCACCTTTTAGCATCTTATTAATCTCTTCTGATAGCTTTCTGTGTTCTTCTGTTATTTTTGTAAGCTCCTCCGGAGATGAAATTATATAAGGCGTTAAGAATATAAATAAAGTAGTTTTATCATCCGATTCTGATTGATACTTAAACAGGTTGCCAACTATAGGAATATCTTTTAACCCCGGAATACCGTTTATAGCTTTTATTGTTTTGTTGCTAACCAATCCGCCTATGACAATTACTTGACCGTTTTCAACTACAACATCAGAATTTAAAGACCTGTTTGATGTTACCGGCACGGCATAAGATAGGTTTCCAACAGATGGTCTAATGTAATCTGTCACTTCTTGTAAAATTAAATTTAAGCTCAATCTAAGAGTGTTTTCTGAAGAAATCCTTGGAATAGCTTTTAAATCAAGACCAACTTCTCTATAATCGTATGTAATGATTGGCTGTCCGTTTATATCAAATCTTACACCGCTTGCAAATGGAATGACGTTTCCAACCTTTATTTCTGCTAATTGATTGTCTAACGTCAACACTTTTGGATTAGAAATTATATTAAAACCGCTTCCAGATTCAAGAAGTGAAAAAAGCAAGGCAAGGTCAGGCAAAAATACGCTTGTACCACCGACGGATACAGTCTTACCTGAATTTGTAAACACACCCATTAAAAAATTACCCGAGGAGAAAGCTTGGTATATCCCATCTTGAGTTAGACCTCTAAACGCAGCCCCTCCTTTAGTTCCTAAGGCTTGCCAGTTAACGCCAAGCTCAAAAAGTTTTTTTGCAGAAACTTCAACGATAGAAGTTGTTATTAAAACCTGCTTTCTTCTAACATCTAAAATCTCTACGAGCCTTTTAATTCCTTCGTACTCATTTTTATTTGCATACACAATAACGGAGTTTGTCCCCACATCAAACCCAACTTTTATACCCTCTTTTGTGACGATTGAAGGTAAAGCTTGGACTGATGTAGATGTTTGAGTTGTCGGCATCGTTGATTGTGCAGGAAACGGTTGATTTGTTTGTCCCAATGGCTGATTAAACTGAGATGATCTATCCTGTCCTATCTGTCCTGTGAATGGCTGATTTGGGTTAGATTGTAGCTGATTTTGCTGTATCTGTTGTGCTGAAGGTTCGTTTATCGGAACTGTACTACCTGTTAAAAGCTGAGATAAACTTCTGCTGATTTCCATAACTGTTGTAAACTTCAACGGTATGATATAAAAACTTCTTCCTTCTGTGATGACCCTTTCAGAATCAAGATTATCTAACATGTCTTTTATCGTGTTGTATACTGATTTTGAAGCAAAAATAACAATAGAGTTGCTGCTCTTATCCGCTGTCATTGTAAATTGTGGGTTTGTTTTTTGTATCATCTGCATCAAAGGTATTAAAGCTTTGTAGAGCTCTTCTGCTTGGGCATACTTTAATTTATACACATAAATATCTCCAGCCTTCTCCTTAGAGTCTAAAGATTTAATGATGCTTTTTACTTTATCGATATTTCCTTTATAATCGTAAATAAGAAGTGCGTTAGACTGTCCATTTATAGATGTTTTTGCAACTTGAGATAAAAATGGTCTTATTGTATTTAATAGGTCTGTGGCTGTAATATTCTCAGGATAGTATATGTAAAGCTCCATCTCGCCAGAGGCTTGGGCTTTTGAAAATCTTCCAACAGGTATATTTTTATCTGCCGGAACAATTTTGACATAATTTTTATCTGATATTACAGTAAGGTTGTTTAAGGCTAAAGCTAAGGTAAATATGTCCCAAGCTTCATTTACGCTTACAGGTTTAGAGGATACTAAGTTTAAATTTCCTTTTACATCTTCAGAAACAATAATGTTTTTACCTGTTATTTTAGACATAAAGTCTGCAACATCAGATATTGGAGCATCTTTAAAGTTTAATATTATTTTCTTATCCGAAGCAGAAAAACTGCTTGTTGTAAAAACAAAAATTATTAAAATCGTTAAAATTTTCTTCATTCTTAACTCTCCTACTGCTTAATTACCGCTAAAACTTCCTGCGGTGTAGTAATACCTTTTAATATTTTAACTATACCATCTTCAAACATAGTTTTAAAACCCTTTTCTCTTGCCTTTTTATAAATCTCAAATTGATTTTCATTTTTACTTATCATCGTTTTTAATTCTTGGTCGATTTCAAGAACTTCAAATATAGCAATCCTCCCTTTGTAACCTGTACCAAGGCAGTTTTCACAGCCAACGCCTTTATAGAATGTATAATTTTCATTTGGATTTAATTTTAGCTCTAAGATTTCTGCATCTGTTGGAGTATATGGAGTTTTGCAATTTTCACAGATTTTTCTAACAAGTCTTTGAGCAATCAATCCTTCTAAGGAGCTTCCGAGTAAAAATGGCTCTATTCCCATATCTATCAGCCTTGCGATTGAAGAGATGGCATCGTTTGTATGCAATGTTGTTAAGACAAAGTGTCCTGTAAGCGCTGCATGAACTGCAATATCTGCCGTTTCTGTATCTCTTATTTCTCCAACGAGAATAATATCCGGGTCCTGTCTAAGAATTGACCTTAAACCGTTTGCAAACGTTAACCCTACTTTTGGATTTACTTGGATTTGATTTATACCTTTTATCTGATACTCTACCGGGTCTTCAATTGTAATTATGTTTTTTCTTGGGTCTTTTATATACAGTAAAGAAGCGTATAAGGTAGTACTTTTACCTGCTCCGGTTGGTCCAGTTACTATAACCATTCCATAAGGCTTTTTTAAAAGTCTTCTTAATTTTTCTAAATTTTCTTCTGACAAACCTATGTCTTCTAATGTTAGTAAAAAGCCAGATTTATCAAGAAGTCTTAAAACTACTCTTTCACCAAAAACAGTTGGAAGTATAGAAACCCTAACATCTAAATCTTTTCCGCCTATCTTTACGCCAATCCTTCCATCTTGCGGAACTCTTCTCTCTGCAATGTTCAAATTTGCCATTACTTTTATTCTCGTAACAACCGAATTATACGTGCTTACAGGTATTTTCAGATATTCATGAAGAATGCCGTCCATTCTTAACTTAACCAAAGCCACATCTTCGTATGGTTCAAAGTGAATATCTGAAGCTTTTAATGTGCTTGCCTTAATCAAAACAGAGTTAACAAGATTGATTATAGGACTTTCATCTTCTGCTATTAAAATATCTTGCGCTGTCTTAACTTCTTCGCTGCTTTCTTCTATAAGTATTTCACTTTCTGATAATTTTTCTTGCAGTAGTTTGGAAAATTCTTCCTGTGGAATTTTTTTTATGATTACATTTTTCCCTGTTCTAAACCTAATCTCTTCAATAACAAAAGGATTGTAGTTGTTTGGAACTATCAGCTTTATATAATGTTCATTTTCTTCCTCTACAATAAGCTTGTATTCTTTAAGAATATCCATTATTTAACCTCTATTTCAAACTCAAAATTTCCGTTAGGTAGTTTTTTTACACTTTTTGTATTTTCCGGTGGCTGACTTGATTCCCCTTTCATAATCAATTTCCCATCATAAAATTCTATTAAATAAATTTTTGCATCCTTTGGCAGGTTTATTTCAGCTAATTTTTTAGATAAATCAAAATTAGACCCAAGTTTAACCATGCTTTTTATCTGCATGTAAGGAGAAACTACCGGCACATCCGGAAAAGCTTTTCTAAATTCTTGTCTTTGTAAATTTTTTATCTCTTTTAACTTATTTTCTGAAACCTTTTCTATAAGAAAGTAGCTAACAAGATAAGATGCAATGCTTATTAAGAACAGATTTTTAAGTCTTATTTTATCCTCTTCGCTAAGGGTTGTTTTTCTGAAAGATAGTCTATGGTCTTTTAAAATACCTTTTAAAGCCCCACCAAATGCGACAGCTAAATCATTTGAACAGTAGTGATTCTCTATTAATCTATAATCTTTAAAAAGTTCTTTCAATTTATTTATATTTCCACTGTCTCCAACTATCAAGACAGGCTTATTTTCAAGCTCCGGAAGATTTTCTTTTAGCCAGTCCGGATTGTTGACAATATCAGCGTCCTTTTCCAGTATAACTCTGTAAGCGTCTATGTTTTTATTTTTTACAGAAACAAAGGTTAATTTTTCTTTTTCAAAATTTATACAGTAGCCATCATCTTCTGATAGAAGATTATAAACTCTAAGAAGAGAAAAAATCTCTCCATCAAGAGCGTAAAAATCTTTTACATCAAAATTTTTGTATGCTAAAACATAAGCAGTATCATCTTCTAAATGAACGTCAAAGGTTATATTTCCATACTTTTCTTCTAAGACAAATTTATAATATTCTCTAAGCTCTGAGACTTTACGAATGTTTGTTTTCTCATAGAAAAAAATCAGATTTTCAGCTGGTATTACATAGATTTTGTTTTTGCCTTCCTTTTCAATGATAGACCATTCTTTACTAAATGGCTTTTTAAATATAGATATTTTTTTGTTTTTATAAACGCCTGTAAAAATCATTTTTAACTACTACTGAAGCTTAAAATAACTTTCATTCTATTGCTTCCTGTATTATCAACTGCCTTGATATTTTTTATTATATAGCCATTTTCTTCAAGCTTATAAATTATCTCGACCAGCTTTTTGATGCTTACGTTATTCATTGTTATCTCAAAGGTATCATTGTTAACATTAATACTTTCAACGTTTAGACCCATTTCAGCTAAAAAATTTCTTATACTTTGTTCGCTGCTTTCAATGGTTCGTTTTTGAATGTTATTTGTTAAAAACTTTATCTCTTTGAGTTTTTCATATTCATTGTAAATTTGATTTGATTTTTTTTGATAGTTGTCATACATAAAAAAAACAGCAAGCAGGCTGAAAGTCCAAAACAGACTTAAATAACCTGCTTTACTGTTTATAAACTCTTTTAATCTGTCAATCATTTTAAAATCTTACGCCGACTAACGCGTATCCACCTTTTATTTTCAAATCGGATTTTACATCCTTTTCATCTAACTTTAATTTTTCATATCTATAACCAACTTCTATAAAAGGCTTTAATGGAGTTGATATTAGTCCATGTGAATTTAATCTTAAACCTGCTGTATAGTCATAATATGTATTTTTATTGTAGCCAATATAATTAAACTCTCCTAACAAGGAAACTTGATTAATCGGCTTTATCTCAGCTGCAAGATGACCCATTGGTATAGGCAATGTTATAGATTTACTCTCTGAAACTTTTTGACCTGTATTTTTGTCTGTACCGTTTAATTTACCATCAAACATAATTGTTCTTACATTTAATCCAAGCTCAACATCTAACTTTCCAGCTGTAGCTGTGTTTATAAATGGTAAATTGTAATATAAAGTAGTATCAACTCTATCAAGCTTTACCGATAAGTTATAATCTGCATTTGCTTTGTACGTATAATTACCCCAGTTTATATTTCTTGTTAATACTCCGCTTCCGTCAAACTTCATTGGCATATAAGCTAATTTGATATTAGGTATTATAGGAATTGGATGTTCAAACTTAAACTTTGCCCAAGGCTTTGTTTTGTTCCCAAGATGAGCATCATTTTTAACATCAATTTTGTCAGTGTCTGAAATTGGCTTATAAGAAACATAGCCGCTTGGTTTTTGTTGGATTGCACCAACAGATGCTTCAAAATCAATTAAAAACCCAGCTTTTGAACTGCCTGCAAACAAAAAGATAGAACCCACACCTAAAACAGCAATTCTTTTCATAACCCTTCCTCCTTTTGAAAGTTTGATATTTTTTTTGAAAATATTGTAGCATATAATTAAATGTTATATTTGTGAAGCTAATCAAAAATCAATATCGTTATTCTGTAGCCGGCGAAGAATCTCCTGTTTTTCTTTTCAAATTTTTCTTTTCAAATCAAAAAGAGATCCTTCGGACCAAAGTCCCCAGGACGACACGAAAAGGTAAGCTTACGAGAATTTTTACAGCACTCTCATGTTACTATATAATAATTTGAAACTGTATTTTTTGAGGAAACTTGTATGAAATTAAAAGCATCAACTTATCAACGCCTCACGTCTCAAGTTTTACGTCTCACGTTATTGCTTATTTTAGTTGCTTTTTCAAATTCCTACGCTGCTCTATACAAAGAAGGAGAAATTATTGTTAAGTTTAAAAGCAATCCTTCTAATCAAACACTAAAAAGTCAAGCAATCAGTAAAACTCTCAATATCCATGTAATAAAACTTCCTTCAAATATGAAAGTTGAAGATGCTTTAAAAAAATATAAAAACGACCCAAATGTTGAATATGCAGAGCCAAACTATATAATTAAAAAGTTAGAAACAATACCAAATGACCCATACTATCCTTCTCAATGGGGGCTTGTTAAAGTATTGGCAAATAAAGTATGGGATGCATGCAAAGGAAGTGATAATACCATTGTAGCAGTTATAGACTCAGGCATTGACTTAAACCATCCAGATTTAAAAGATCATATATGGAAAAATACGGGAGAAACTAATTGTAATGATGGCATAGATAACGACAATAACGGTTTTGTTGATGACTGTTATGGATGGAACTTTGCTTCTAATAATAATAACACTCAGGACGATGATGGACATGGAACCCATGTTGCAGGAATCATTGGAGCTGTAACAAATAATAATGTAGGAGTAGCAGGTCTCAATTGGTATGTAAAATTAATGTCAGTAAAAATTTTAGATTCAACCGGAAGTGGAGATGTAGCTAATTTAATAAAAGCTATAGATTACGCAGTAAAAAATGGAGCTAAGATTATAAATTCAAGTTTGGGCTATCCTGACTCTTGCAGCTACGTTCCGCCAAGTCAAGCACTATATGATGCAATCAAATCTGCGGGAGATAGAGGAGTTTTATTCGTTGCTGCGGCCGGAAATT
Organism: Sulfurihydrogenibium sp.; assembly: GCF_028276765.1. Classification (NCBI taxonomy): domain Bacteria; kingdom Pseudomonadati; phylum Aquificota; class Aquificia; order Aquificales; family Hydrogenothermaceae; genus Sulfurihydrogenibium; species Sulfurihydrogenibium sp. The sequence goes on along the minus strand of NZ_JAPYVU010000027.1, from coordinate 1,439 downwards.
ATGGCTGTAATAATGACAAAACACCTCTGTGGCCGGCAAGTTTTAATCTTCCAAATATAATATCTGTTGGTGCTTCAGACCAAAATGACAATCTTGCTTATTTTAGTAGTTACGGACAAAATTCAGTCCATTTATTAGCGCCTGGAACAAATATAATAAGTACATATTTTGATAAAACTAACAATCAAAGTACTTATAAATCATTAAGCGGAACATCTATGGCAGCACCATTTGTAAGCGGAGCAGCAGCGCTTTTAATGTCTTGCTTGAATAATCCTACCATTTATGAAATAAGAGAAAGAATAGTTTCATCTGTAGATGTGTTTGACAGTTTATCAAGTAAAACAATATCTTCAGGAAGGCTAAATATTTACAATGCTTTGAATAATCCACTTAAACCAATCAGACCAACAGGTTTAGCTTTAGCATTAAACAACAATAACGCTATATTAACTTGGCAAGATAACTCTAACATAGAGACAGGATATATAGTTGAAAGAAAATCCGATAATTCTAATTGGACTGTTATAGCAAGGTTGGGAGTAAATGCAACAAGCTACACAGATAACAATTTAACATCAGGAACTTATTACTATAGAGTTAAAGCTGTTTATAACACTGAAGAATCATTATATTCTAATGAAGCAAGTATAACTGTTTCGAATCCTTCTTCGACTTCCAGTAGTGGAGGAAGCAGTGGAAGTGGTGGTGGCGGTGGTGGATGTTCTATGACTGCAGGAACTTCTCCTATCAATCTATTATATTGGTTAATAGTTCCTGTTTATGTTTTACTTAGAAGGGTATCGCATAGAAATGTTAAAATGTAGTTTAAATGCATACCTTGAGATAAAAAATTAGTAATTTCATAGAAATTAAAAAAGAGATCCTTCGGACTTACGGCCTCAGGATGTTCTATGTTAAATGTCAAGTACACAAATTTTCATCAAATGGTTTTCTATTCCTTAATACACCATATGCCTGCCTTAGTAACTTATGTGCTACAGCTACTAATGCTAATTTTTTAGCCTTGCCTTTACTTACTAACCTTTCGTATAATTCTCTGCAGTATTTGTTAAACCTTATTGCTGATAATGCTGCCATGTATAGTATCTTTCTTGCATATGGATTTCCCATTTTCTTTATCTTGCCACTTTTCTTTACACTTGATCCACTTTCATATGGACTTGGATTTAAACCAGCAAAACTAGCTGCTTCCTTTACACTCTTAAATCTTTTAAATCCTCCAAATATTGATATTACTACTCCTATAACCCTATCACTTACACCAGGTATACTTTTTAAAAGTTTGTATTCCTCTTGAAAATTCTTCTTAGACAATTCTTTTATCTCTTTCTCAAGCTCTTTTATGCTTTTTTCTATTTTTCTGATTAGCTCATCGTAATATTCCAAGTTCTCTTTCAATTTTTTCATCGGTACAT
>NZ_JAPYVU010000026.1 GCF_028276765.1 Sulfurihydrogenibium sp. | reverse complement strand
ATTGAAACTTTAAATATTATTACTGGAATACTCGTTGCTGTAATCATCTTTAAATTCCTAAAAACACCGCATTAATATTTGATCAAAAAGCTTTGTATCACTTTTTGAAAAACAGCAAAATACAACAAGTCAAATCTTTACGCTAGCTCTTAAAATCTGTTACATCTGAACCGTGTGGGTTATATAAGGTGAGACGCGAGACGTTTTAAAAGAACTTTAATGATTTAAATATCGTTTTACTTCTCACGTTTATGTTATATCCAAGCCGTAAAGGTTGTAAAATTTCATCTCAATTCTCATCTTTTCATGTCTTACATCTATAACTCACTTCTTATCTGCAATGTTATAATATTTTTGAATTAAACTATCAAGGAGGGTATCATGGCAAATATTCTTTCGAATTTAGACCAAGTTAAAGAAGTTTTAAATGGAGTTGTTGAGATTTCAGATTCCGGCGTAAAAATTTTAGATGAAAAAAAATTAAGAGAAACAGTTATTGACGACCTTATCTACACAGCGGTTTTTTCAAAAGATTACAATTTAAAAGAAGAAGTTAAATACATTATCAGAGAAATAGCAAATGAGTTTGGAGCTATTGCATCTTCAATACATGATTTATACATGGCAATGGGAAGAGGAGAAACAAGAAACTTTACAACACCGGCAGTAAACATTAGAGGAATGACTTACGACGTTGCAAGAAGAATGTTTAAAGTTGGAATAAGAAATAATATCGGTGCTATGATTTTTGAGATTGCTAAATCTGAAATTGAATACACGTATCAAAGACCCTCTGAGTATGCAGCATGCGTATTAGCTGCAGCTATAAAAGAAGGGTACAAAGGACCTGTATTCATACAAGGAGACCACTTCCAATTTAGTGCTAAAAAATACTTTGAAAATCCAGAAAAAGAATTAAACGCTATCAAAGAATTAACAAAAGAAGCAATAGATGCAGGATTTTACAATATAGATATAGACCCATCAACATTAGTTGACTATTCAAAAGAAACTTTAAAAGAACAGCAATATCATAACTACTTAAACACTGCAAAAATGACAGACTATATTAGAGAGATAGAGCCGGAGGGAATAAACGTATCCATTGGTGCAGAGATTGGACATATTGGCGGTAAAAACTCTACGGTAGAAGAATTTGAGGCGTTTATGGAAGGATATTTAGAAACATTAAATAAAAAGCCGGGCATATCTAAAATCTCTGTCCAAACAGGAACAGAGCACGGAGGTATTCCACTTCCGGATGGTACGGTTGCAAAAGTAAAACTTGACTTTAATGTCTTAAGAGATATTGGAGAAGTTGCAAGGAAGAAATACGGACTTTCAGGAACAGTTCAACACGGAGCTTCTACATTACCGGAGGAGCTGTTTGATAAATTCCCAGAAAATAACTGTTCTGAAATACATTTAGCAACGGGATTTCAAAACATCATGTTTGACCTTGCACCAGAAAAGTTTAAAGAAGAGATATACAAATTCATCGAAGAAAACTTTAAAGATGAATGGAAAGAAGGAATGACAAGAGAGCAGTTCTTATACAAATCAAGAAAAAGAGGACTTGGACCGTTTAAATATCAATGGTGGACTTTAGAAAACAAAGAAGAAATTCTTGATGCAATAGAGAAAAAGTTTGAATTCTTATTTGAAAAATTAAAAGTATTTGACACAAAGCAGTACACAGACAAATACATAAAACTTGTTAAAAAAAGCTACGTTAAAGGTTCTACAAAGGACGTTCAACAAAAAGCACAAGAGATTAAGCTTGAAGCCGGAGCAGATTAATTGAGCTTAGACAAACAGATACAAGCCATAAAAGAAATTTACAGAGAGTATAAAAAGGCGGGAGAAAAAACCCGTCCTGTGATAGTTGGTAAGTTTGCTTTATCTGTTTATACCCAGGGAATGTATCCTGCCAATATGATCTCACTTCTCCATCCGGATTTAATTTTTCTTGAAAAAGTTTTATCTAATCTTGGATATAAAAAATTTGGCGACCTTTGGCTAAAAGATGATATTACTATAGAAGTAAGTAAAGATTTTCATCTACTAACCGGAATGTTAAATCAAATAGAAGTTGACGGAGAAGAGATTTTAAACGTCCTATCTCTTGAAGACTTGATTTTAGATATGATGAAATTCTGCGTAGAAGGTGATGACTTGGTTTGTGAACTTGTTAGAATGATTGTTAAATCTTATTACAATGCTTTAGACTTTCATTACATATATAAAAACATAAAAGACAGAAGATTTATACCAAAACTTAAAGAGTACAAAAAAGAAGCGGAGGGTTTAAAATGGCAAGGATAGGTATGGACTTAAACAGTTTTATTTTAGAACAAGAAAGACTTTATCCAAATGCAACAGGGTCTTTATCCCGTGCATTGGTTGCTATAGAATCAGCTACAAAGGTTATTGCTTCTCATGTAAGAATGGCAGGATTGGCTGATATTCTTGGAATGGCGGGCAAAAAAAATATCCAAGGCGAAGAAGTTCAAAAGCTTGACGAGCTTTCAAACAATCTGCTTATTCAATACCTCTCTCAGTCAGGAGAATTTTTCGCCTTAGCTTCTGAAGAACTTGATGAGCCAATTTTCCCGGAAGAAGGAAAGGATGCTAAATACGTAATAGCTTTTGACCCGCTTGATGGTTCCTCCAACATTGATGTAAACATCAGTATAGGAACAATTTTCTCTATTCATAGAAGAGTAAATTCGGATGTTTCAGACTTCTTACAGGAAGGATATAAGCAGGTTGCGGCCGGATATGTAATCTATGGGTCTTCTACAATGCTTGTTTTATCAACAGGAAATGGCGTTAATGGCTTTACCTTAGACCCGGCGGTTGGTATGTATCTACTTTCTCATCCAAATATGAAAATACCAGAAAAAGGAAAGATTTACTCAATCAATGAATCCAACGATAAAAAATGGATTGACGCAGGATTAAAAGAGTACATAGAAAGTCTAAAAGATGAAGGCTACACATCAAGATACATCGGGTCTATGGTTGCAGACGTTCACAGAACGTTAATAAAAGGTGGAATTTTTGCTTATCCGGCGGATGTAAAAAATAAAAACGGAAAGCTAAGACTTTTATACGAAGCATCACCTATGGCATTTTTAACTGTCCAAGCCGGCGGAATAGCAACAACAGGAAAGGAAGATATATTAAACATCAAGCCAACAGATATACATCAAAGAGTGCCTGTTTTCTTAGGTGGAAAATATGAGATAGAAAAGTTAAAGAGTATGTTAAAAAATGGATAATTGGATAAAACTATACATTGCAGATAGTAGAAGTATGGAAGAAGTTGAAGATGAAAGTATAAGTCTAATAATTACTTCACCACCATATTGGCATATAAAAGATTACGGCGTTGAAAACCAGATAGGTTATGGTCAAACATTGCACGATTATCTTAAAGATTTATACAGAGTTTGGCTAGAGTGTTTTAGAGTACTAAAACCGGGTAGAAGATTATGTATCAACGTAGGAGACCAATTTGCAAGGTCTGTAATTTATGGAAGGTATAAAGTTATTCCTATTCATTCAGAAATCATCAGCCAGTGTGAAAAAATAGGATTTGATTACATGGGCAGTATTATTTGGCAGAAAAAAACAACTATGAACACAACAGGCGGAGCCGTTGTAATGGGGTCTTATCCATACCCACCAAACGGATTGGTAGAGATAGATTACGAATATATATTAATTTTTAAAAAACCGGGCGGTAAAGAAAAAATAGCAAAAGATATAAAAGAAAAATCAAAGCTTACAAAAGAGGAATGGAAAGAATATTTTTCAGGACATTGGAGATTTGGCGGTGAAAAGCAGATAAATCATGAAGCTATGTTTCCAGAAGAGCTACCAAAGAGACTTATAAAAATGTTCTCTTTTGTTGGAGAAACAGTTTTAGACCCTTTTGTGGGAAGTGGAACTACCTTAAAAGTAGCCAATTTTCTACAAAGAAACGCAATAGGGTATGAAATAAACGAAAAATTCTTAGATATCATAAAGCAAAAAATATCGTTTAAAGATATTCTATTCACAAAAATTGATGTAATAAAACGAGAAACGAAAACAGAAATTAAACCAATAGATTATACACCTTTAATTCAAGACGCAAAGCCGGAGATAGACCCGAAAAAACTAAATTTCAAAAAAGATTCTACCTATAAAGTTATTGACATACTTAGTGAAGATACTATAAAGCTTAACACAGGGCTTAATGTAAAGCTGTTAGGTGTAAAAATATTAGATAAAGAAAAATCCTTAGAATATCTTAAAAGTCATGTTCTAAAAAAAGAAGTTTTACTAAAATTTGATAAAAACCCTATCTTGAATGAAAATTTGGTTTATGCTTATGTGTATTTAAAAAATAAAATATTTATTAATGCTTACATGATTAAATCAGGTATGGCAAAGACAGATACAGAAATAGATTTTAGTTTAAAGGAAAAATTCTTAAAACTTGAAAAGGAACTTATTAATGAGTAAAGAATGGATTCTAAACATAGCGACAAACAGATGGGGTTTGAATAAAAAAAAAAATAGTGTAGGACCTGTGGCTGAATGGATAAGAGAATGTTCTCCAAAGAAAATAGAAGAATGGGAGAGTTGCTATAAAGATAAACTAAAAAAATTTTTAGAGAGAAAGAAAATTTATATCAAGCCAGATGAGTATTTAGAAGATTTAGGAAAAAAATTATACACAAAAATATCGGAGGTTTTAAAAAAAGAAATAGAAGAAGTATCTGAGGAAGATTGTATTGTTTATATTAAAAATTTAGTCATTAACAGAACCTTTGAAGGATATCAAACAGAAATTAATACAATTTATAGCATTTTAGAAAAAGAGCTTGGAGTAAAGTTAATTCCTGCACCGGATAATTGGGATAGGTTATATAATGTTGATTTTTATATCCAAGTAAAGGATAAGTATATCGGAATTCAGATAAAGCCTGTATCTTACAATCAAACACCGGAAATTCATAAGTGGAAAAATTGGTTAGAAAAATCACACAAGAAGTTTAAAGAAAAATTTGGTGGAGATGTTTTTATAGTTTTTTCTGTAAAAAACGAAGCAGGCAGAAAAGAAATTTGGAATAAAGAAGTTATTGAAGATATAAAAAAAGAAATAGAAAGATTGAGCTAAACCATGTCAAGCAGAATAAAACATTATCTTATAAATGAAAAATACGAAGACCCGGGAATAGTTATAGAAATTCCTGAACTACAAGACTTTATACTTTTTGATGTTGGAAATATTTATAAGCTTGATAGAGATTTAATCAAAAAGATAAATAAAATCTTTATTACACATACACATATGGACCATTTTATTGGATTTGACTTTTTGCTTAGAAGCAAGCTTGGAAGACCGCAAACTGTTGAAATGTTTGGAATAGACCCTTTATCTTACAATGTTTTTTGTAAATTACAGGGCTATACTTGGAATCTTGTTGACCTTGAACCGCAGATAATATTCAAAGTTAAATGTTTAAAAGATAATCTTTACCAATATTATGAATTTGACATCAAGAAAAAATTTGCAAACGACTTTATAAAAGAAGAAGAGGTTGATAGTGATATAATCTATGAAAATAGCCATTATAGAGTTAGGTACGCAGTTTTAGACCATAAAATCAAGGTCATGGGATATGCTTTTGAGTATAAAGACAGACTTTTTTTAAAAAAAGAAAAAATCCAAGAATTACCATTAAAAGGAAAAGAGATAGGGCTTTTTAAACAGTGGCTTGAAAATCAAGAAAATCAAGGTAAAACCTTTAAAATCTTAGATAAAGAATATCCTTACGAGTATTTAAAAGAAGAGTACAGCTATACTCAAAAAGGCATCAAAATTTCCTACATTACTGATGTAGTTTACAGCCAAGAAAATAGAGAAAAAATAGTAAACCTTGTTAAAGATTCAGATTATCTATACTGTGAGTCGGTCTTTTTAGAAAGAGATAAAGAACAGGCAAGCAAAGTTTATCATTTAACGACAACGCAAACGGCAGAAATTGCAAACCTTGCAAATGTTAAAAACTTAATCGTTTTCCATTTTTCAAGAAGATATGGAAAAAATAAAGATTTAGTATTAGAAGAAATCAGAAAATACTTTCCAAATGTTTCGTAATCTATTATATCCATTGTCAGCCGTCTATTGGACAATAGCATCATTGAGAAGGTTTTTATATGAAAAAAATATCTTAAAGAAAAAAAGATTGCCAAAACCTGTTATATCTGTTGGAAATCTTTCAGTTGGTGGCACAGGAAAGACTCCGATTGCCATATCCATAAGTAAATACTTACAAAATCAAGGCTATAAAGTTGCAGTTTTGTCAAGAGGGTACAAAAGAAAATCAAAAGAAGAAATCATTAAATGTGATAATACTTTAAACGCTGAAATCTGCGGAGATGAGCCGTTTTTAATGGTCAAAAAAGGAATAGATGTTTTCGTAGGAAAAGACAGGTATAAATCAGGAATAATGTATGCTTTAAAGATTAAAGATTATGATTTTTTTATCCTTGACGATGGATTTCAGCACTTTCAACTTTTTAGAGATTTTAATATACTTGTTGTAGATGCAGGTAAGCCATTTTGGAAGGATAAAATTCTACCGGTTGGAAATCTTAGAGAACCAAAGAGTTTTTACAAGTATGCTGATGTTTTTTTGATTGCAAGATATAAAGGACAAACTGATGTTGTTGATAAACTTAAAGAATTTGGAAAGCCGTTTTTTATCACACAAGAAAGATTTGATGGTTTAATAGATATGGATAATAGCAAAATAGATTTTTCATTCTTGAAAGGAAAAAAAGTGTCTGTTATTTCAGGACTTGGAAACAACCTACAGTTTTTTGATTTAGTAAAGTCTTTATCAAAACAGTATGATTTTACAGTAGAAGAGTTTATAAACCTTCCAGACCATTTTGATTATAAAAACTTTAAGTTTGACCTAAATAAAACTTATATAACGACCGAAAAAGATTTGGTAAAAATAAACCAAAAAAATGTCTATGCTGTTAGTTATGAAATATTATTACCGGGAGAGTTTTACAAGTTCATGACGGAGAGAATTAATGCAAGAGCAAAATCCGATTGATATAATCTTAAAGCTTGTTTTAAAAGGAGAGATAGACCCTTGGAATATAGATATTACTGTTTTAGCTGAAAAGTATTTAGAAGAAGTTAAAAAAATGTACATTCCGGATTTTCAAACTGTATCAAAAGTCCTAATCGTTGCAGCATTACTTTTGAAGATGAAAGCAGAAAGCTTAAAAATTGAAGATGAAGAAGAGAACGAAGATAAAACATCAAGAAAACGTCTTTTTGGAATAAAAAGATTTTATACAATAGAAGAGCTTGCAATGATTTTAAAAGAGTATACACAACCACCGGTAGATTACTCACCATCAAAAAGAAGCCCTTCGCAAAAAAGAGAAAGAAATTCAGCTAAAAAAATAAAAAAATTTGATTATCAACTACACAGAGCTTCACTAGAAGAAGCGATAAAATTTATAGAAGACTATCTTAAAGAAGTTCTGCAAGTTATAAAATTTTCAGAATTTAACTTTCCAGATAAAACTCAAGCATTTGTAGCACTCCTTTTTTTAAATTATGACAATAAGATTAATCTTTACCAGGAAGAACATTTTGGAGAAATATATATAGAGCCTATTATGGTATAATCTTATTCATGATAAGAGTATTTTACAGAGAAGGCTTAATAATAAAGTCGACACAGCTTAAAGAACTTGAAAAAATAGAGGATAAGTCTAACATCTTATGGGTTGATATCTTCAATCCAACCCAAGAGGAAATAAATTGGTCTGTAGAAACTTTTAAGATTGAATTTCCATCGTTTCAAGAAAGAGAAGATATAGAAATAAGCTCAAGATATTGGGAAGAAGAAGACAGTATAACGATTAATACATACTTTTTAATCAGAGAAGAAGAAAATGCATTTAACGATACTGTCTCTTTTATCATAAAAGACAATTACATTATCACTGTAAGATACAGAGAGTTAAAGACATTCAGAGAATTTGTAAGAAGATTACTTACCAATCCAAGCATCTATAAAACAGGATTTCATGTTTTCTCTTCTATTTTAGAGATCAAGATTGCATCGGATTCTGATGTTCTTGAAAATGTATCAAAAGAGATTTCAAAGCTTGGAAAAATCGTTTCTTCCGGAAACTTAGACGTTACAGAAACAGTTTTTGAATCTATCTCTTACTACGAAGATTTAAACATGACTATCAGGGAATCCCTTATAGATAAGCAAAGGGTTTTATCTTCATTACTAAAAAGCTATAAAATTCCTGAAGATGTTAGAGAAGAGCTAAGAATTTTAATCAAAGACGTAAACTCTCTTATTGATTATACAAAGTTTAATTTTGAAAGACTAAGCTATTTACAAAATACATTCTTAGGTTTGTTAAACATAGAGCAGAACAAAGTAATCAAAATCTTTACAGTTATAGCTACCATCTTTATTCCACCTACGTTGATTGCAAGCATTTATGGTATGAACTTTGAAAATATGCCAGAATTACATTGGCAGTATGGATATTTTTATGCCCTAATTCTAATGTTTTTGTCAGCATCTGTTCCAATTTTCTTTTTTAAAAGGAAAGGATGGCTATGATAAAGAAAAAAATGCTTTTTTTGTTTGTTGAAACCGTTGCATTTATGTTTCTAATTATTCTTGGACTGTCTGTTATAAATTTTATCTATAAAAATGATATTATCCAAGATAAAGCAGACTTTTTTAAAGCTGTATGGGTTGTGATAGTGGTAACTTTATACAGTTCAAGCGTAATCTTTACCTTAAAATTAAAAGAGAAAGACCCTACTTTAGAGCAAAAAGAGTTAGAAGAAAGGTTAAAAGCAAAACAACTTTATGAAGAAAGAGATTTTATAATAAACAGAAGAATAACACTTGCTTATGGAATAACTTTACTCTTTTTATTTTTTGCAGTTTTAACATCTGAGCTTTTAAGCTTTTTCTTTGATGAAGGTCTTTTATCACCTGTTCAGCTTGCATTTCATACAGCAGCGTTTGTTGGCTATGTGATTACATTTAAGTATGTTTGGGAAAAGCAGGATTATATAGAATATAAAAGCAGAGAGTTTATAAAAAAACAAATTAAAGAAGATGAGAATTTAGTGGAGTAAAAGATGCCATACATAGTAAGAGTAAGACAGAAATTTAACGCAGCACACTTTTTGACAGATTATCACGGACAACCAGAACCATTACACGGGCATACTTGGATGGTTGAGCTTTTTATAAGAGCTGATAAACTTGATAATGGCGGTATGGGATACGACTTTATAGAGATTAAAGAATTTCTAAAAGAGATTTTGCCAGACTATAAATGTATGAATGATATATACGACTTTTCTCCAAGTGCTGAAAATGTAGCTAAGTACTTATACGATAAAATAAAAGAAAGATACCCAACTCTTCAGAAAGTTGTTGTTTGGGAAACTGAAGAGGGCGGAGCTGAATACTACGAAGAATGACCTTCTGCAAAAGCTAACGCACCAAAAGCACCACTCCAACTTCCAAGCTTTGCCATATCAATTTTTAAATCTCTAAGCGGCAATGGAAAAATAAGATTTTTTGCTTTTTCTCTAACGATCTCTAAAATATCAGGATAATGTTCTATAATACCGCCAGCCAGCAGTATTTTATCAGGATTAAATATATGAGCAATATTCATAATACCGGTTGATAAGTAATCACTAAACATCTCAAAAGATTTTAAAGCTTTTTCATCTTTGTTTTTAGCAAGATTAACTATCTCAAAAGATGTTATCTTTTTTTCTGTAAGCATACAGTATATCCTTTCAAGTCCGTAAGAAGATACGTAAGCTTCTAAACAACCATTTCTTCCACAGTGGCATAGTAATCCATTTTTTTCAACAACAATATGACCTATCTCCATAGCACTACCAGAGACACCGGAGAGGATTTTACCACCAATTACAGCACCACCACCAAGACCGGTTCCAAGGGTCAAGCAGACAAGAATTTCACTATCTTTGCCATTTCCGTAAACATACTCACCATAAGCAGCAAGATTTGCATCATTCTCTATAAACACTTTGATATTCCTTTGATTTTCTATCTCCTGTTTTAAATTCAAGCCTTCTAAAAATTTTAAATTTGGCGAGTTTGTAAGCTGACCAGATTTTTTATCAACAAGTCCGGCAATAGCTATACCAACTTTTGAGGGTCTGTGTTTTTCTACTATTTTAAGTATTTCATTTACAAAAGTTTTTTTATCCTGAAAATTAACGCTAATTTTCTCTTTAAAAATGTTATCATTCTCATCTTTGCCAACAACCTTTATAAAAGTCCCACCAATATCGATCCCAAGAACCAAAGTTAACTCCTAAAAATTTATTTAATTTTTACGATTATTATATTATAAAAAGTTTGAAAGGCGGATATTCAAGAAAATTAGATAAAATATTTACAAAAGCGGATTTGAAAAATATAAACCGGAGGTTCTAACAATGTCACTATTGGCAAGTTTATCCATAGCAGGACAAAGCTTATTAACATTTCAAAGAGGAATAAACTCTACAAACAAAAATATATCTAACGTAACTACAGAGGGGTATAATAAAGAAACGCCGGTTTTTCAAGATTTACCAAAAAGCGGAGTATATCTAAATAAAATAATCAGAGCATTTGACCAATCGTTATTTAATAGGTCTATTTCTTTAAATCAAAGCGTAAATTCTGATAAAAGTTATAGTGGCATACTTGACAATATAGAAGATGTGTTTAACGATGCACTTGGCAGTGGATTTTCTGATACACTAAATACATTTTTTAACTCCATAAACGATATGCTTATAAAACCTGATGATTTAGCTGCAAGGTCTCAATTTATAGCAAATGCTAAGGTTTTAGTTGGAAAAATAAGAAGCAGTGATAAAGCACTTGAAGACTTAAAACAGCAAACAGTTTTAAAAGTAAGGGACCAAATTAATCAAATCAATCAAATTACCGAGCAGTTAGCAAAGTTAAATAATCTTATAAAAACAAAAACTCTTGATGTTGAATCTAACAACGAGTATCTAAACGAAAGGGATAGATTAATAACTCAATTAAGTAATTTAATAGACACAAAAGTTGTGTTTAATGAAGATAACACTGTTAATGTATTTACTGCTAAAGGTTTTGGCTTGGTAGTCGGTATGACAAATACGCAGCTTCAGTTTGAAACAGATTCTAATGGAAATGCTGTTATAAAATGGAATAACACAAACGATATAACAAAAGAGATACAAAATGGAGAGGTTGGTGGTAATTTAAAAGGAATAAATGCAATCAATGGACAGCTGAATAGATTAAATGACTTTGCAACTGTTTTAGCAAACGTGTTTAATAAAGTTCACAGTCAGGGCTATGGATTGGACGGTAGCACTGGTTTAAATTTCTTTGGAATTGACCCAAATTCTTCATTGTCTAAAATAGATGCATCTAATATTATTGTAGCTATAGAAGACCCTAAGCAAGTTGCTTTGGCAACAAATACTGCATATTTAAATTCAGATAATACAAACGGTAAAAATCTTTTAGCATTGAAAGATAGTATTAACGGCGTACTTACACCTACCGAAGAAACAGCTTTAAAATCAAGTCTTAACGATTCAAACAATTACGACATCATTAAAAATAGTAAATTTTCAGAATATTACAATTCACAACTTGTGGCTATTATTTCTTCTGAAAGTTCAAGAATAAAAACACAGATGAAAAATAACCAATTTCTATATGATGCTATAACAGAAAAGATGAAAAGCTTAACCGGTGTTAATATGGATGAAGAGTTGATTAATTTAACTAAACTTCAAAGGTCATACCAAGCTGCTGCAAGAATAATTACCGTTACGGATGAATTAATGCAAACGATTTTGAATATAGGTAGTAAGTAAATTAGGAAGATTATTTGCAAAAAGTGGTATCTGTATTCTATAGCAGTGAAAGAATCGCCGTCTTTTTTATCTCTCACTTATTCACTGTACAGGCGATTATTATCTCTACTTATTGAAGATCTAAAACAACTCTTTTTGCTTTCTTTTATTTCCAAGAATCTTTAAACTGATGGGAGCTATCAATGTAGTAATTGCAACTACAAATATTATACTTGCATAAAGCATATCATCAAAAAGTTTAGATTGCTTACCTATTTCTGCAAAGATTAATCCAACTTCACCTCTTGGAAGCATTGAAAATCCTATTAATATTTTTTCGTCTAAATTGCCTTTAATTAAGAATCCTGAAATTAACTTGCCAACAAATGCCACGATCAATAACAGAGTAGAGATTTTCCAAAAATCTATTGAAGTAAAATCTATAACTTTTAAGTTTAAACTTAGTCCTATGGATACAAAAAATATTGGTGTTAAGATTGAAACGATTGGCAGTGTGGAATGTTCTATTTTTATAATCATTTTTTCTTTCTCTTCAGCTTTTAAAAAAAGTGCAAATGGAATTATAAACCGTCTTGAAAGGGCAAGTCCAACTGTAAAGGCTCCAAGGATTTCCGGGGAGCCGACTTCATGGGATAAAAAAGCAAAGAAAAAAACCATTGACATAATAGCGACAGGAATAAACTCCTCGCTTTTAAGTTTCTCATAAAAAATATTTATTAGCTTTGCAAGAATTTTAGCAACAATTGGAGCTAATATGAAGAATGTAGATATATAAATTATTAAAACTACAGCTCCGTTTATGTCTATACTTCCTTTTTTGGCATATTCATATAAAACCGCTAAAACTATTACGCCAAAAATATCATCAAGCACAGCAGCACCAAGAACTATTTGAGCAAATCTTTCATTCAATCTTCCTAAGTCATCCAAAACTTTAACCGTAATACCTATGCTTGTAGCTGTAAGAGTGCCACCGATAAAAAGAGATGTAGCCATGGAAAAATTTAAAATATAGTAGCTAATTAGTGTGCCAAGAAGCATTGGAGTAAAAGCTCCAACAAAAGCAACAATAAAAGCATAAATTCCAACTCTTTTCAGCTGATGAAAATCTGCTTCAAGACCAACTTTAAATAAAAGTAATATAATTCCTATTTCTGCTAAAACTTTTATAATCTCGTTTGGAGAGACAATTCCAAGAACGCTTGAACCAAGTATGACACCTGCTAAAATTTCTCCTAAAACTGCCGGAAGACCAAATTTATTGAAAATATCTCCAAAAACTCTTCCAACAAAAAGAATTATGGCTAAGCTTAAAAAAAGATAATGTAAATCCATTTTAAAACTCTTTAAATCTGTTTGTTATAGGCATTCTTCTATCTTTTCCGAAAGCTCTTTCTGTAATCTTTATTCCTATCGGTGCCTGTCTTCTTTTGTATTCGTTTTTATCTATAAGATTTATTATTTTCTTTACATCTTTCTCTTCAAAGCCAAGTTTTATAATCTCTTCAACTGTTAAGTCCTGCTCTACGTACATCTGTATTATCTGGTCTAAAATAGGATATGGAAGAAGTTCTGCTTCGTCTGTCTGATTTGGTCTAAGTTCTGCTGATGGTGGTTTTGTTAAAACTCTGTCAGGTATTACTTTTGATATAGAGTTTCTGTAATAGCTTAGCTCATAAACTTTTGTTTTTAGTACATCTTTTAAAACTGCAAATCCACCGACCATATCGCCGTACAATGTTGAATATCCTACGCTCATCTCACTTTTGTTTCCTGTGGCAATAACTATCCAACCAAATTTATTTGATAATGCCATCAAAATGTTTCCTCTGATTCTTGCTTGAAGGTTTTCTTCTGTTGTGTCTGGTTTTAACCCTTTAAATATTTCTTGAAATTCTTCTAAGTATTTATCAAAAATATTTTTTATTGGAATGGTAAATGTCTCGATATCAAGATTTTTAGCAAGCTCTAAGGCATCTTCTATGGATTCTTTTGAAGTATACTGTGAAGGCATTAAAACACCTTTAACATTTTCTTTTCCAAGTGCATCAACTGCTATACACGCTGTAAGTGAGCTATCTATTCCACCACTTAATCCAATGACAACTTTCTTAAATCCATTTTTGTTTATATAATCTCTAAGCCCAACAACCAAAGCTTTATACGTATCTTCTATCTCTTTTTTATCAAGTGCTATTTTTTGAGATATTTGATTATTTTTATTTTTGATTTTGTAGTCTAATCTAACTTCTTTGACGTTTATAGGTTTTTTTATGTGTCTTAAATTCTTAAGTCTGTTATCTTTTAGCTGAAGTCTAAAAATCTCGTCAAGGTCTACATCTGCCAATAATAACTCCTCTTCAAATGACTCTGCTTTTGCTAATATTTCACCTTGTGCATCTAAAATTAAGCTGCTTCCATCAAAAACAAGCTCATCTTGACCACCTACCATATTAACGTATGCTATAGAAATTAGATTATCTCTTGACCTTACCTTTAACATCTCTTCTCTTTTTTTGACTTTTCCTTGCGAGTAAGGAGATGCGTTTATATTAATCACTACTTCAGTACCAAGAATAGCATAATCGTTTACCGGATTTTCTGGATACCATATATCCTCACAGATTGAAACGCCAACTTTATAATTATCTATGGATAAAAGTAATAATCCATCTCCTTTTTGAAAGTACCTGTTTTCATCAAACACGCCGTAGTTTGGTAGAAACTGCTTGTGATACACTCCGACTATTTCTTTATTGTAAATCACAGCGGCAGCATTAAAAACATCTTCTTGTTTGTCTATAAACCCAACAATCGCAATGATGTTATCAACATTTTCTTTTAATTTCTCTATGTAGTAAAGATTTCCTCCAATAAAACTTGGCTTTAAAATAAGGTCTTCTGGTGGATATCCTGTAAGTGCAAGTTCAGGAAAAGCTACTATGTCTGCTTCTGATTTTTTTGCTTTTTCAATAAATTCAAGGATTTTATTATAGTTATACTCAAAATCTCCAACCACTGGATTTATCTGTGCCAAGGCTAATCTAATTTTCTTCATAGGTTCTTTTGACCTCTTTAAATTAAGAGACTGGACTTCCTACCTCAACATCTTTATCTGTTGTTAGTACTGTCAATCTTTCTCCATCTTTTGCCGCCAATAACATTCCGTGAGACTCTATTCCAAAGATTTTTCTTGGCTTTAAATTTGCAAGGACAATTACATTTTTACCTATAAGCTGCTGAGGCTCGTAATACTGTGCAATACCTGAAACTATTATTCTTTCTTCATCTCCAAGACTTACCTTTAACTTTAAAAGTTTATCTGATTTTTCAACTTTTTCAGCTTCTAACACTTTTCCAACTCTCATTTTTATTTTTGCAAAATCATCAATAGTGATGTATTCTTCCTGTTTTACTTCTTCCATCTTTTTTTCTTCCTCCTTTATCTCAACTCTTGGGAATAATGGAACTACTTGATTTATTGTTATTTCTGTCGGAAAGCTATAAGGCTTAATATCTTTTTTGATTTCATTTATGTTTAACATACTCAAAGCTTCTGTCATTTTTTGCGGCATAAATGGGTTTAGCATCCATACAACAGCGTATATTCCATCTACAAGTGTGTAAAGCGTTGTCTTTAAATACTCTTTATCTTCTTTGTTTAACTTCCAAGGTTCTACTTTTACAATATATTTATTAAGCCAATCTATAAACTGCCAAACTTCTTCAAGACTTTTACTAAACTCTAACTTTTGAATAAAATTTTTATAATTTTCTAAGGTTTTAGAATAAACATTTTTATACTCTTCTTCTATCTCTTTGAAAACAGAAGGTTTTTCTATCTTTCCATTTTGGAATTTATGAATCATTGTTAAGCTTCTTGATATAAGATTGCCAAGGTCGTTTGCAAGGTCTGAGTTTATTCTGTTTATTACAGCTGATTTAGAAAAATCACCATCAAGTCCAAACGGAACTTCTCTTAATAAAAAGTATCTAAGCTGGTCAATGCCAAACTCATCTGCTGCTTTAAATGGGTCTACTACATTTCCAAGAGATTTAGACATTTTATGACCTTCTACCGTCCACCAACCATGGGCAAAGACTTTTTTGGGAATTTCAAGCCCTGCACTCATTAAAAATGCTGGCCAATATACAGCATGAAATCTCAAAATATCTTTACCAACTATATGAACATCAGCAGGCCAAAATTCATTAAGGTTTTCTGGATACCCAACAGCTGTCAGATAGTTAGTAAGTGCATCAAACCATACATAAATAGTGTGAGATGGGTCAAAAGGAACAGGGATACCCCATGCTACACGGTCTCTTTTTCTTGATACAGAAAGGTCTTTTAATCCTTGTTTTACAAAGGCTACAACTTCGTTTTTTCTAAAATCTGGCTGAATAAACTCCGGGTTTTTCTCGTAAAATTCAAGAAGTTTATCTGTGTATTTAGATAATCTAAAAAAGTAGCTTTCTTCTTTGACTTTTTCGCAAGGCTTTAAGTGGATAGGACATTTATAATCATAATCTTTTATCTCCGTTTCTGTTTTAAACTCTTCACATCCAACACAGTAGTAGCTTTCATATTCAGAAAGATAGATATCTCCATTTTCATGACATTTTTGAAAAATATACTGAACTGCTTTTATGTGGTCTGGGTCTGTGGTTCTGATAAATCTATCGTAGCTTATATTAAGCTTCTTCCAAAGCTCTTTAAATGCTAAATGAGTTTTATCTGCAAGCTCTTTTGGGGAAATTCCTTTTTCTTCTGCTGCTTTTTGAATCTTTTGACCATGCTCATCTGTTCCTGTCAAGAAAAATGTTTTTACGCCAATTTGTCTATAATATCTTGCAAGAACATCTGCTGCAACGGTAGTATATGCATGTCCTAAGTGTGGAACATCATTAACATAGTATATTGGTGTTGTAACGTAGAACTTCTCTTGCATTTTCGCTCCCTACTAAAATAATGTTAAAAATAAACGATAATAAAATTATAACATTTTAAATATATGGGTGAATTTGTTAGAAAGTAAAGGGTGTTTAAAGCTTAATTATTTCGTAGAGAAGTTAAGTCTGAGAAAATATAAAATTTCTTGCCTCATTTTAGAATTACAAACAAGGCTATCTTTTCTCTGTTGTCGTACCCTCTTTGAATGTCATTTAAAGCATAGTGGAAGCCAGCATGACTTATACAATTTAATGAAATTTTAACACTTATGAACTATAATAATAATCTTAAAAAAGAGGCGAGAATATGAACGAGATAAGACATAACTTTCTTAAAGATACGTGGGTGATTATATCAGCTGACCGGGCAAGAAGACCCCATGAATACAATATTTCAATTTATGAAGAATCTACAGACCTAACTAAATGTCCATTTGAGCACGGAAATGAAGATAAAACACCACCAGAGATATTTGCAATAAGACCCAATGGTTCCCCACCAAATACACCAGGATGGAAAGTTAGAGTTTTTCCAAATAAATATCCTGCGTTAAAAATAGAAAATCTGCCTATCAGAGAAGGAGAATTTATTTTTGAAAAAATAAGTGGTTTTGGTGCCCATGAGGTTATTGTGGAAACTCCAGACCATTTCAAACATATACAAGATTTTGAAGATGAAGATTTTATAAACATGTTCATTACATTCAAACAAAGGATTTTAGATTTATACAAAGACCTTAGGATAAAATATGTTCATGTGTTTAAAAATCATGGTAAAGAAGCAGGAAAAAGTATAGTACACAGTCATAGTCAGTTAATAGCCTTACCTATCATTCCAAAATTACAAAAAACGATGATACTCCAGTCAAAAAAATACTTTTATGAAAAAGAAAGATGTTATTTATGTGATGAGATAAAAACTGAAAAAAAATTAAAAATTAGAACAATTTATGAAAACGATAATTTTATAGCTTACTGTCCTTATGCAAGTTTATTCCCTTTTGAAATAAAAATAGCACCTGAATTCCATAGCCATGATTTTACAAACATATCAGATTTACAACTAAAAGACCTTGCAGATGTTTTAAAATTTTCAGTTAGAAAGCTTAACAAAACTCTTATAAACCCATCTTTTAACCTAATTCTTTACACTTCACCACCTATTAGAAATTCTATTACCGATGAAGAAATATACAAAGGTCTTGATTTACATTTTCATTGGCATATTGAGATTTTACCGCGAATAACAACTCTTGCAGGATTTGAACTTGGGACCGATTATTATATTAATCCAACGCCACCGGAAGATGCAGCAAAATATTTAATTGAGGTGATTTAAATGAAAGTAGTATTTGCATCAAGTGAAATATATCCTTTTGCAAAAACAGGTGGACTTGCTGATATTGCAGGAGCTTTACCAAGAAAAATTGCCTCGCAAGGTGTTAAAGTGTTTGGATTTATGCCGTTGTATAAAACAGTAGATATAAATAAACATGGAATTATCAAAATAGATGCCTCTGTAGATGTTAAACTAAATAACAGGGTTTACACTTTTGAAGTTTATAAAAAAATAGATGATGCTACATTTTTCTTTCTAAAAAATGATGAACTCTTTGGAAGAGATTATCTATATGGACCACCGGAAGGTGACTATCCAGACAACGATATTAGATTTGGAGCTTTTTCTTATGCTGTTATGGAGTTTATCAAAAGAGAAAATTTAAATCCGGATTTAATTCATGTAAATGATTGGCAAACAGCTTTGATACCCGTTTTAAATTATTACAAATACAACAATCATCATGTTAGAACAGTTATAACAATACATAATCTTGCTTATCAAGGTATTTGTGATAAGTTTGCAATAGAAAGACTTAATCTTGGCTGGGATATATTTCATATGGAAGCCTTAGAGTATTATGATAAAGTGAATTTTTTAAAAGGTGGAATAGTTTTTAGCTCAGCCGTAACAACAGTTAGCCCAACTTATGCAAAAGAAATTACTTATCCGGAATATGGCTATGGACTTGATGGAGTGCTTAGGAAATATTCAAATAAGCTATATGGAATCTTAAATGGAATAGATTATGATGTCTGGAATCCTGAAACGGATAAACATATTTATGAAAATTATTGTGTTTTTACAATTCAAAAAAAGTCTATCAATAAAAAGCTGTTTTTAAAAGAAGTTGGACTTAAAGATGAAGTAAAGCCACTTTATATTTTTATCGGAAGGCTTGCACATCAAAAAGGCGTTGATTTGATTATGGATTCAATAGAAGAAATGTCTAAAATGTCTGCAAACTTTGCTATTTTAGGATTTGGTGATAGAGAATACAATGACTTTTTTAAATCTATAGAAGGAAAATATGAAAATATTTTTGTAAAGGTTGATTATAACGAGACTTTGAGTAGGAAAATGTATGCTGCAGCCGATTTTCTTTTAATGCCATCACTGTTTGAACCCTGCGGTCTTAATCAGATGATAGCAATGAGATACGGAACCTTGGTTATTGCAAGAGAAACAGGAGGTTTGAAAGATACAGTTAAAGATATATCACAGCCGGATGGATATGGATTTTTATTTAAAAATCCAACAAAAGAAGAATTTTTAAATGCACTTTATAGAGCTGCCGAGTTATATAATAATAAAAAATTATTTGAAAATTTACAAAAAAAAGTTATGGAGATAGATTTTTCTATTGATAGCACTGCAAGAAAGTATATAAAGCTATACGAGAGCTTAAAGTATAGTAGAGAGGGTTAAAATATGATAGAATTAATTAAATCAAGCTTGACAGAGGACAATTTTTCAAGTCATATACAACATAAATCCGAAGATGTCTTTGATCCAGCATCAAAAGAGTATAAAATACCTGATTATTTTAATGTAAACAGAATCATTATTTTACCTGTCAATCCATCAAGATTTTTTATATACTGGATGCTATCAAAAGATAACATAGAAAAATACAAAGAAAGTTATCCGGAGATAAAGCTATTTGTAGAGGATGTAGAAGTACTGAAAACAAAAGTATACAACCATTATGGTGATATATATCTTCACTATCATGCACCATTTAAGAAAGTTTATGCTGTCTTGTCCATAAACGATGAATTTGTGCTAAAGTCTAATGAAATCATCGCGCCATCTGATGTGCTTTCTTTTGAAGATGAGGAAATATGGTTTAATAAGTCTAGTAATTTAGAGAAAAGAATGCCATTTAAATTAGATAAAAAACAATTAGAAGAGCTTTTAAAAGCTAAAGATTTAAAGGTTACAGGAATCACGGAGTTACTAATAGAAAATCCATCTTCTAAAAGGTAGATTAGGTAAAATAATACCTGAGACTGTTCCAAAAATCAAAATTGTCATTCTGAGCAAAGCGAAGAATCTCATAATTTTTTTTCAAATCAAAAAATCAAAAACGAGATCCTTCGGCCTTACGGCCTCGGGATGACAAGGAAAGGTAAACTTACGGGAATTTTGGAACACTCATAGAAAAATCAAAATTTATTTATAAGATTTAAACTTTTACAATAATCATTCAAAAATAAAATCTCTATTTTTAAAAGAAAATATTTCATAATGCAATCCATATAATCTTGAAATTAAATCTTCAGCATTTTTATCGTCACTTCTTGGCATGGTTCCGCAAGCCATCACCTTTAATACTTCAAAAACTTTGTCTATTTGTATTTCTACATTAGATACTCTATCTTTAAGTTTTTTTAGTTTTAAAGGACTATTTCCCTCATAAATAATACCAAAAGTATTATTATCTATAACTGCTACAGTATCTTCTTTGCCGATGCTATTCCTAATTGCATTCATTGCTTTGATAAATGCTTTTGTATAGGCCGAATAACCGTAATTGGAAAGAATGTCTTTTAAACTTTCTATGTAGATTAAGCCAGCAACAAAGCTTTTATTTTCTTTTTTATATTTATTGAAATAAAATCGTATATCGACCTCAAATTTCTTTCTATCAAGAAATTCTTTGTTATTACTTTCAAAAGTCTTCAAATCTAAAACTTCAATTTCTGTTAAACTTTCTTTTAACTGTGTTAAAAGGTTGGTAGATTTATTTATAAGCTTTCTTAAAGTGTTATAGATTTTCATATCGTTGCTATCTGTGGTTAGATAAAATCTTAGGATTTTTAGACTTTCTTCCAAAGACCTTAAATAGTCTTGATTTTCTGCCAATAAAATCTTTATAATTTGCTTTAGTTTTTTATCAACAACGCAAACTTCTCGATTGTTAAAAACGTTTTCTTTCAAAAATTTTTCTTTTAGTTTAAGAAATTCTTCGCTATTGAAATTTACGTTCAAGGAATGGGCAATGACAAGGATTTCAAATGTTCTGATAATATCGTTTAAATTTTGTTTATTTTGGGAAATTTCGATAGCTTTTTTGAAAAATTCAATGAGTAAGTTGTCATCTATCTTAACTTCGGCTTTTTCTAAAGCATCTTTTGTTAGAAAATTTTCTTTAAAGTACCAGCCTTGAAAAAGTCTACCACCTATGTTAATTAGATCATTTATTTCTTCTTTTGTTTCCACCTTTTCAAAAATTACATTAACATTGTTTTCACTGCAAAAGCTTACTATCTCTTTTACAACATTCAACATATTCACCCATAAAATTCTATCTATTTTAATACTTTCAACAACATCTTTATATTTGATAAGTCTGTCAAAGTTTGACGATACTGTTCCAAAATCATCAAGAGATACTTTGATATTATTAGCTAAGAAAAAGTTTAAGATTTTTTCTGCTTCCGGAGCATCGTCTTCTAAAAGCTCTATTATTACTTTTTCTTTGTTTTCAATTTTCGATAATTCTTTTAGTATTTCTTCTTTATACTTTAATATAGTTTTGCCAGATAGATTCAAGTGATAATGAACGTTTGATGTTTTCAGCTCTTCTTTCAATAAATCAAGGTTTAATTTAAAAGTTCTAAAGTCAATATCTTCGTTAATAATTAACTGAGGAAAATCTGCGAGGATTTCGTATCCATAAATGCTGAATTTATCATTCTCATACTTAATTATTGGCTCTCTTCTCAATTTTTAACCCCTCCGTATTATTTACCTCACATTTGAAAAAACAAATTTCACATTTTGGCTTTTTAGTGCATAACTCTTTACAATGTTTTACTATTAAAGCGTGAAATTCTTTATAAACCTCTAAGTCCTTTTCTATATTCTGTGTTATAAAACTTTGCAAACTATCATAATCTATTTTATCACTTACTAAGCCAAGTCTGCTAAAAAATCTTTTTGTGTATGTATCTATTACAAAATATGGTTTGTTAAGTGCGTAAAGTAGTATTGAATCAGTCGTTTCTTTTCCTACTCCTTTAATGCTTAATAAATCTTCTCTCGTAATGTCTTTGTGAGGCTTTTCTAAAAATAGCTTTGATACAGCTTTTAATGTTTTTGCTTTTTGATTATAGAATCCAACCGGTCTTATTAGTTCTTTTAAAAATTCTATATCTGAGCAGTAGACCTTTTCAAAGTCCAGCATGTTATGTTTTATTAGATTTTCTAAAGCTTTTTCAACATTTTTCCAAGAAGTATTTTGTGTCAAAACGGCTCCAAAGGTTATTTCCACAATACTATTTTGTCCTTCATGAACAGGCCACCAATTTTGATATCCGTACTTCTCTAAAAGCTTATTATACACATCTTTTAAAATCATGTAATAACTCAAGTACTCTTTGTGTAAAAAGTAAATCTTTTTAATATAGTAAGATACATCTGGCTAGAAATTCAAGAGATTATGGAAAGTATTCTAAAATTCTTGTAAACTTCCTTTCTGTCATCGTATATTAAGTATACCAAAAATTTTTAAACTTTAAAAGAATAAGTTTTATAATAATTACAGACATGAGAGAAAAAGGAAGGACAGATCAAGTTTCTGTCATTGGTCTTTTAAGACCGCTCAGAATGTTTTAGACTGTCCTTCCTACAACTTCCTAAAACCTGCAGTAAGAACATTAGGCTTTAAAGAAACTTTTGAAGTTAAATCTGACCCGGTAGAGTTTGAGAAGAAAATTAAGCCTTACCTTAAGAGGTTTAAGCAGTCAGATATGCTTATCATAATGGAGCATACAGGAGTTTATCATTTAAAGCTTGCTGATTATCTGTATGAAAATGACTATCAGGTAGCAGTAGTAAATCCATTTTCAATAAAGAAGTTTATGGAAGCTAAAATGTCAAGAGTTAAAACAGATAAAGCTGATTCATACTACAACAGCAGAATATGGAAGAACGTTTTTCGATGGAGAGCTTTATAAACCAAAACCAGATGTAGAAAAAGAAATAGAAGTAAAACTAAAGATATTAGAAGACTTAAAGCATCAGCTTACAATGCTAAGAAATAAAAGAGAATCATTAAGTCATGTACCGATGAAAAAATTGAAAGAGAACTTGGAATATTACGATGAGCTAATCAGAAAAATAGAAAAAAGCATAAAAGAACTTGAGAAAGAGATAAAAGAATTGTCTAAGAAGAATTTTCAAGAGGAATACAAACTTTTAAAAAGTATACCTGGTGTAAGTGATAGGGTTATAGGAGTAGTAATATGAGACTTGTCAATAATTTTGTGTCTGTATTGAAAACTTTTTATTAAACAATTGTAAAATTTCATAAGAAGCTCCTTTAAAAGCAGGTATAGGTTTTTTCCATTTTTTATTCTTTAAATTATCTCTCT
>NZ_JAPYVU010000025.1 GCF_028276765.1 Sulfurihydrogenibium sp. | reverse complement strand
ATCATTTAAGTCAGGTGATTTCCTAATTGTTAGAGTAAAAGAATTCTACCAAAAAAGCAATATTTCCTTAACTACAGATATTAAAAATGTATGTCCTTTAAAACAAAGACCGATTATAATCATAAGAGACAACAACGGGACTGTTTCTTTCATTGCTACATCTACTAATATATTGTTTAAGCATAAACGACCAAAGATAAAGCTATCAAAATGCTTCTTCCAAAAAAGAACAAAAGAAGAATGTTTAGACCTAGACATAAAAGATGAAGTATTTTTATTTACAAAAAATGGAAAAAGATTTAAATTTTACATCAATTCGCAAGTACTAATAGACCTCTACAAAGAAGGCAATCTTACAGAATGTGGAAACTGTTCAATGATAATACCATTAATAGAAAAACTTATAGGTGGAGCAGGATAATGTCAGGAAACGATTTAATCTTTAATTTTTTTTCTGAAAATGACCCAAAAGGCTTAGAAGTTATAAAAAATATCTTTTTTAAAATCATCGGCAGCCCTACCTATACACTAATACTTAATTACTACGACAAAGAAGATGTATTTCAAGAATTCTTAGCGACCAAAATCTTACCACATAGAAATCATATATTAGATAAGTTTTTTGAACAACAAAGTGGATTGGTTAGTTATATTCAAAGGATGGCGAAAAACTTTTTAGCCGATGTTTACGCATCAGTCAAATTGATGTCAGAAAATGAAATATCTGAAGTTATTATTAGTAAAGAGGAAGATGATGAAGATGAAGTTAAAAGTTATTTTGACCTAATTGGAAAAGGAGAAGATTTTATTTTGAATATTGAAGTTGAAGAATTAAAAATAGCTTTTACAAAGCGTCTGTCAGATAACGAGATGTTAATGTTTTGCTATCAAATATCTGATAGTAAAGAACTTTATAAAAGTAAATATTTTAATGAACTATCTGACGATGCACTGTATAAAAGAGTAGAAAGAATGAAAACAAAAATAAAAGAAATTTTAAAAGAATATTCATTTTCAGCAGAAGCTTTTGAAAAGTTTTTAAAAGAACATTCTCATGAAATTTGTAAAAAATTAGAGGTAAATAACCATGGCTAAGTGGCTAAATGATTTATACAATGAATATATGGAAGAAGAACTTGAAGAGAATATTTATAATAGTGCAATTTCTAATAAACAACCTGTTATAGGCGGAGTTTACTTTGGAAGCTTAAGATCTTTAGATAAAAACAAGCCAAATAAACCCCTTTATTTTCTTGTGGTTGATAAAGTTGACGATAACATCTATGAAGTATTGAAAGTTTCAGACTATCACTTATTTGCAACCAATTCGGATGTAATATTGGAGTTAGGTCCAATGACTATAATGGTTGAAACTACAAATAACTTCTATTTAACAGCAGAGGAAATTAGTAGATTTATATTACTTGATGCTTTAAGCAGAGAAGAGCTAGATAAAATTATAAAATTCCGTGACGGTTATGAGTCTGAGTTAAAAAAAGGCTTTACTCCAATATTTGAAGATGATATCAGAAACAAATTCAAGCAAGAGGAGTTTAATCAAATAAAAGAATTCCACGCAAGAATTTTTGAAATCTTGGCAGAGCCTGAAGAGATGATGATAGAAATAGCCCCAGAGAGAATTAGCGAATTTGTATTAAGACATGTTGCATCTACTCCACAAAAAGCTACATATACGGACGATTTTGTTTTATATCGTGGAGATGATTTTATAGAAATAATTTTAGATGAGAAATACTTAAACAAAAAAGTAAAAATATTTTTAGACAACGATACTGTTTTCAACGGCATCTTAAAAGATACAAGCATATTTATTCCGGTGAAAGAACAGATAGACTTAGAAGAATTTGCGAAACACATTAGTATTATAGCCGAGGGGTGATTTATGCATATAAGACAGCTAATAAAAAACGAAAGGTTTGAAGTAATCAAAGCGTTAGTAGAATCAAAGAAAATAAAACAAGAATGGTTAGAAGATTTATACTCAATACTTCTTATGCAAGATACAGATATTGAAATCACACAAGCAAAATATGAGATAATAAAATTGCTACTAACAGAAAAGAAATACTTAAATTTTGAACTACTTACCAAAACCCTAAACCTTGACCAGCAAACAACCATAGAGATAATAAGAAATCCATTTAAAGAAGTGTATTTCCCTACCTACAATATAGAAAACCCTGAAGAATCAAGATTAAATAAAGCATTAATAATACCTTTATCAAACCAAACTTTCACACTAAACACATTTGTCAATAGTCAAGAGTTAGAAACCATAAAAGAAGCTACAAATAAAAACTTTTTTGTAATTTTTGACAACATTTTTAGCGGAAAATCTTACCAATTAGCCGTTGCAGCAGGTTTGATAGCAAAAGAAAAAGAAATTTTAGATAATGTTGCTTTTACAGGAGAAGTTTCATCAAATGGGTTTATAATACCGGTTAATCATTTAGAAGAAAAAAAGGAAATAACTGAGAAAGCTAAAAAAGTTTTAATAACTCCGGAAGACATAGAGAACTTAGAAGAGCTTAACTTTTGGCTCAACCCAGAGCATTTGCCTGTAATATTTATACATATAAATAAACCGGAGTTAGCTTCACAATCTTTAAAACAAATGGAAGATGCAATCAAGAAAGACGAACGATTTAAGTATTTCAAATTAGAAAATCTAAAAAAATTCTACAGATTAGAAGACCAAGACATGTATCTAATAACACCAAGTGTAGATTTTTCAAACAGAGAAGAGCTTATAAAAATTTTAAATGAGTTTAGAGAAAAAGTAAGTAAACTTCTGACATTGGAAGGAGTAATGAAAGATCATAATAAAGTAGTTCTAAATATCTCAGCGGGAATATCTACATTGGCTTTGTATTTTGGTGTTATCCTTGGAAACAGACAGGCAAGCATAATTTATCATTATCAAAAAGAATATCACAAAGTTATTGATTTAACAGATAATCCAAGAAAGATAAAAGAGAAAAAGTCAGAATTTGAAAAAATTTCTGTTAATAAAAATATACAAGATCCGTTGATGATAATTATTTATCTTGCAAGCCATAATCCGATAGAAAAAGGATTGGAGCTTAAAGAAAAGTTAGGAGCTAAAGGGGAGTTGATAATACAAAGTAAAGAGCATCAGGGTAATTTAGAGATTGGAGATTGGAGCGATATTGTTTCTGAGATTTACACGGCAATAGATGATAATAAGCAAAAAGAAAACTACATGGTATTTTCAGCACCTGTTGCGATAATGCTTGCTCTTGGTATGGCTCTTGGCTACTTTTTACCGATAAAAGTTTTTCACTATAACAGAGATGAATACGTTGAAGTTCCAATAAAGTTAAATGAAGAAATTTTAAGAAGTCCATTTTAAAAAAAATCAAAAGAGAGAGGTTAAAGATGGAGGAAGCTATTTTTAAAGTAGAAATCATAACTCCAACCATCATGGGCGGAGCAGATAGTGGAAAATTAGACTCTATTTATATTAGACCAACAGAAATAAAATCTGCAATGAGACAGGCTTTTAGATTGATAGCCGGTAAGTATGTAGAGCATAATAAAAAAGGTATTGAAAAATTATATGAATTAGAAAGCGAAATTTTTGGTAATACACAAGGCAAAGGAAAGTTTAGACTGATTGTTGATATTCCAAACAATCTCGAAACTGAAAAAATCAAACTACTTCCACATAAAAATGATTTTTCTAAGCTTGCCATATTGCAAAACCAAACTTTTGACTTAAAAATTATTTCTTACAAATATCCGGTAGAATTCTATAAAGCACTGTTAAACGTTGCTTTTCTTCTTGGAGTAGGACATAGAAGAAATAGACTGTTTGGAAATATGCAGATAGAAAAATTTGGTTTAAAAGATGAAGTAGGAAAAATTGATAAATTCTTTTTAGATAAAGGATATGGAGTGATAAAAACAAACAATCCTTTATTTGCTTGCTTTTCAGAACAAGAAGATGGTGATAATAGAAATTTTTCAGTTTTTGGTATGCCTCTAAAAGATGAATTTATACCAATAAATAAACAAAAGTTTGAAAACACTTTAAAAAATCTATACGAAAAAGTAATCCATAAGATAGAAGAAAAAGATAATTTAAAATTTATCCTTGGAGGAGTAAGTCCAAGAAGACAAGCATCTTTCGTAAACTTTTCTATTTTAAAAGTTGGTCAATCTTACAGATTGTTTGTTATTGGGTTTTATTATAAAAATGAAAAATTTAAATATGATGATTGGAAAGATGCAATAGAAAAAGCTAAAGAATTAACAGAAAATACTTTTAAAAAATAAGAGAGGGCTAAAAGATGGCTAAGTATTTAGTAAAAATAACCATTCCATCTATACAAGATACAATTGTAAGGTCAAGAAAGCTTAAAGACTTGACAGGTGGTAGTGAACTTATTCCAAGGATTATGCAATCAGGATTAAAGTCGCTTGCAAATGATGGCAAAGTAGAGTTTATAATTCCAACAGCTGATGTTGTAAAAGAAGATAGCCTAAACATAACAAACGTAGCATATCTTGCAATAGAAGGAGAGAAAGAGCAGGTAACTGAAAAAGTAAAGCGTATGAAAGAAGAAATGTTAAAAAAATTAAATACTCTTGTAGATACGGTTAAACATAGAATTCCGGATAAAGAATTCAGCATATACGAAAATTTAATCAGATATCAAATTAAAAATGCCATCAATATAGTTTGGGCTATTAGCGAGATTAAAGATAACAACATTGTAAAAGCAAAAAATGATGTAGATATTGCAGTAGCTAATGCAAAAGCATCAATAGAGCCTGATGATAAATTTATTGAAGGATTTAATCTTATTCAAAAACAAAAGAATCAGTACTCAGCTTTTGAAAATTATCAGGATTTTATGGAAAAAGCATATCAAATTAATCCAGAACTTATAAGAGGAGCTTATCTTTGTGAGGTATGCGGAAAAAGAGTAATACTTGGAGCGACAAAAAATAATTTTAAAAGCTCAATCACAGAAAAAGATGAAGAAGACAGGCTTTGTGCATTTTGCTATGCAAAGAGATATTACCATGGAAAACATAAGAAATCTGTAGTTGACGTGGCTTTAAAAAAATATCTTGCAGAGCATGGAAATAGAATACAAGAAATCTTTAAAAAGCATGGAAAAATAGATTTGCTTGAAGAAGATAAACAAAACATATACATAGAGGTATTAGAAAATAACGGAGAAAATCCTGATTTGATAAAGTCTTTAAATGAATTATACAGAGAAATTGGCAAGCCGCCAGTTTACTATGCCATCGTTGTAATGGATGGAGACTCAATGGGAGAAAAAATATCAAAAGCATTTGAAGAAAATAAGATTAAAATCATAACCAAAAAGTTATCAGAATTTAGTAAAGAGGTTAAAGGTATAGTAGAAAAATACTCCGGAATGTCTGTATACTCAGGTGGAGATGATTTATTAGCACTGTTCCCATTAAAAACAGTCTTAGAAGGATACAAAGAAATAGTAGAAAAATTTAAAGAGTATATGAAAGATACAGGATATAACTTTACAGCAAGCGCAGGTTTGGTAATATCCCATTACAAAATACCTCTTAACTATGTATTACAAGAAGCAAGGTCTGCAGAAAGCAAAGCTAAAAAAGTTGATGGAAAAGATGCAGTATACATAAAATACATAAAACATTCATTCTCGTCAGCAGAAGCTCCAATAAAAAACGATCATTTACAATTATTTGAAGAATTAATAAGCTTTCTATCTGATGAAGATTTTCCATTTGGCTTTATCTATCAACTACAAGAGCTTTTACTTCCATACCTACCAAAAACAGAAAATGAGGAACCTGTTAAAAAGCTAACAAAATATCTAATTGAGAAGAAGCCTTATAAGAGAAAAGACGAGTTTGCAAAATTTATGTTAGATACTAAAGAGCTTTTTGACTTCAAAGAGCCGGAAAAAATAATCAACACTTTAAAAGTAGCTAAATTTATAGCAAGCGGGGTGTAATATGATAGGAATTAAACCATTTGATGTATTAACCTTTGGAGATGGAAAGCCATTTAATGCAACAGAAAGAGTTTTTAGAGAGTCGGGCTTCTTTATAAATCCAATCCCAATTATTAGCGGACTAAACAAAGCCGCAGGCAAAAAACTAAACTTAGAGTTTATATCCCTTGCAAAAGGAGAAAATCTATACTTTAAAGCACCAATAGATATAAAAGTCGCAAATAACAGAGTAATCAAACCAGTTGTCAGAAAGCTTGACAATGTAATTACAGAAGAAAATTTAGAATACTTTTTAGATTATCAAACCAGCGAAAAGATGGAGGATTTAAACGGCTATTTAAAAGATGAGGAGTATATAAAATACTTAAAAGATGAAGAAATATCGGCTAATACAGAGCTTTTAAGACCGTATAAAGAATTAAGAACAGGTATAGCAATAGATAGAAGCACGAGAACCACAAAGGAAGGGCACTTATTTACTCAAACATTTATCAGATTTGAAGAAGATGTTTATTTTTATGTAAAGCCATCTGAAGATTTAAATATCGATACTGTAATCGTTGGCGGGGAAAGTAGGCTATCGGTCATAATTAAAAAAGATAAAGATTTAACAGAAAGGCTTTTAAAAGAAAAGGAAAATATAAAAAACATTGTCAGAAAAACAGGATTTTTCAAGTTAATATTACTATCACCTACAAACAAGGTATTAGAAATAGAAGGAGCAAAAATCATAGCCAAGGTTTTAGGTAAACCATTTATTTATAGCAGTTGGATAAAATTACCAAATGACAAAACAGGATTTCCAACCAGAATATTTAGACTAATTCCTGAAGGTTCGGTTATTTACTACAAAGTAGAAGACAAAAGCAAAATTGATGAAATATTTGATAAATACTATCTTAAACCAGCTTATTATGAGCTTGAATATCCATACTTTGATACTAAAAATCCAACAGGATTTGGATTAAGCATAATAGGAGCTTTAAATTTAAATAAAGGAGGTCAAGGATAATGAAAAAAGTTTTCTATCATGTTTTAACACCAATGCACATAGGCAGTGGAACGACGTTAAGTTTAATAGACTTGCCAATTCAAAGAGAAGTACACACAGATTTTCCGGTGATGCCATCTTCAGCAATTAAAGGTGTTGTAAGAGCTTCATTTAACGAGCAAGAACAAGAAGATATCTTTGGAAAAGGAGATGAAGAAGGAAAAGTCATATTTACAGATGGAAAGATTCTTTTATTCCCGGTAAAATCTCTAAAAGGTGTTTTTGTATGGATAACTTCCCCTTACGTTCTTGAAAGATTCAAAAGAGATACAGAAATAAACGTCGAAATTCCAAAAGTAGAAAAAGACAATGCGGTAGTATCTTCAAATAATGTCTTGATGAATAATAACAAGCTTGTTTTAGAAGAATTTACATTTAATGCAGCCATAAACGAAAATCTAAAAAAACTCAAAGAAATTACAAAATGTGAAATAGATGAAAACAAAATAGCGGTAGTAAGCGATGATGTATTTAAATTTTTTGTCAAAAACTATACAGAAGTAAACGCAAGAATTAAAATCGACCAAGCGAAAGGAACAGTTCAGAAAGGCGGACTATGGTATGAAGAGTTATTGCCTGCAGAAACAGTGTTCTATGGTTGTATAGATGCAAGAAAAGAATCTGAACATCAAGAACAGCTAAATAAAGTAATAGGAAGAATAAACAATCAAATCCTTCAATTTGGAGGAGACGAAACACTTGGAAGAGGATTTACAAAAATAGTAGTGGAGGCGTAAGAGATGAAAACATTAGAACAAGAGAGAAGTAATTATGCTTTTGAATGTGTTTCTAAGATAAAAGGTAAACCTTTTGAAAAAGATGCAAGCTCGTTAATATCTAAGCTTGGTACACTTATTTTAACAAACGGACTTGGAAATACTTTAGCTTTCTTGTTCGCAAAAGGAAAAGACCATCATCTTGAAGTTATAGCGATTATTTCAAATTGGTTGTTTAGACAAAAAGGTCAAAAAGAACCCGGTTTTAAGAGAGATAATGTAAAAGTTAAAATTGAAGAAATAATGAGAGAACTTGTTCTTAATGCAACCGTTGAACAGTATATGTACTATACAGACGAAACTTTAAGACTTGTAAATTGGTTAAGAAGATTTTCTGATGCTATGTTAGAGTCTGGAGGCGAAAATGAACAAGGATAAACATAATCCAGGACAAGATGCAATATTAGTTATTCCAAAAGGAAATGATATAAAACTTTCATTAAAAAGTGCATCAAATTTAAAGTTGATTTTAGAAAAGTATATCCCATTTTATAATATGCAAAACAAAAGGATGCTTGATATATCTAAAGCTAAAGAAAAGGTTTACGAATTAAAGCCAAAAAATTTCCAAGAAGCTGACAATTATATAAAAAAACTAAATGAAAGACAAAGACAGATAGCAGATAAAAGCTTTACACTTATGACAAAATCAAGGTTGATAGTTGGGCTTGGCGGTGGGTCTGCTTTGGAAGTTTCTATTAAATTACATTTTATTTACGGCTTTCCTTACATTCCATCAAGCGCAATTAAAGGCGTTTTAAGAGCTTATAAGATTTTAGAAAAGGTAAATTTTGATTTTGAAAAGTATTCAAAATTTGAGAAGGGGATTGAAAGCGGAGATAGAGAAGACAAAGAGATAGGAGCGTTTGTAAGGGTTTTTGGAAATCAACAATACAAAGGAGATTTAATCATTCTCGATGCTATTCCAGAAAAATTTCCAATATTAGAAGAAGATATCATGAACCCACATTATCCCAAATATTACAATGACAAAGAGCCACCAACTGATGACCAAAATCCAGTTCCAATAAAATTCTTGACAGTAGCAAAGGGAGAAAAATTTAACTTCTACTTTAAAAATAGTCAGGTCTATAAAGAAGCCTTTGAAACAGATTTAAAACAAGATTTAATACAAGCGTTTAACTATCTTGGTATTGGATCAAAAACTGGTATAGGTTATGGAGTGTTAGATGGATAAGTGGTTTAAAAAGTATAAATATTCTGCAAGTCTAATAGGATTTATAATAATCGTATTTTTAAGTTATGTTCCATTTATTATTGCCGAAAGTTTAAAGGGTAATTCTACGATCCTCTTTAGTCTTTTAGCAATTTCATCCTTAGTGATTTCTTCTATTTTACTTTTATTATATCATCATTACTTTTACAAAAGAACAGCTAAAGAATTTTCCGGTGTTTTAAGATATTTGTTAATTGGAGAAGTTGGTGGACTGATTGGTCTTATAGGCTTTTTATCTGAATTTGTCTTATCAAGCTTATTGGCAGAATATATAAAGAATATGATAGCCGGTGAAGATTTAATAAAGAATGCAGGATTGGCAATTACTACATTTCTTAACATGTTTTCTGTTGGCTTTGTTTTTGTTTATTTTTTTGACAAACAATTAAAAATTAGACCATCTAAAGGCAGAGAACCAAGACCTGTATTGATTTTTGCTCTATCAAGACTTGATCCTAGGTCAACAAATAGAAAAAAATACCAGGAAATCATAAGTGATTTACCTCAGAATTATGAGCCTGTATATGAGCTTTTAGAGTTTCATAAGGATGTTTTAAAGGAAATACATGTTTTATACAGTGACGAAACAGAAACAAGAAATGATAAAGGAAAAAATGGTATAGAGTACTTAAATGAGATCTTAAAAAGTCTTGGAATATATCATAAAATTAAAGACAATATTTGCACTTATAAATGCGATTTTAACGATGAAAAAAGTATGAAAGAACAGATAACTCAAATAAATATCAAAATAAAAAAATACGAAGACAAAGAGGTTTCGATTTATATCTCTGGCGGAACGAGCCTAATGTCCTCATTGCTAACGCTTTTAGCTTTAGAAAAAGATAGACAAATAGAATATGTAGATCAAGATCAGAAAAAACTTAAAGATCCTAATATATTACCAGAAATAAAAGCAATAGAAATATCAAAAGATGATGCTTTACTATTTCTTAAGACTTTGGCATTAAAATGAAGTAAATTAAAAAAACAGGAGGAGGTTAAGATGAATTCACAGAAATTAAACTTAAGCACGCCAAACATGCTTGGTGGTATTGGTGGTATTTTTATTATCTTAGGATTTTTGTTTAACCTTTTATCCATAGTTGGTTTAATTCTTATTTTGGTTGCTTTTTATCAGTATTCACAAATTCTAAATAAACCGTCTATATTTCAATATGGATTAAGATGGGGTATATTTCTCTTCGTTGCAGAAATTTTGCTTATTTTCTTTGTGATAGCTGCAATTATCGGAGACGGTAATACATTTTTAGCTGTAGTTGGTGCTTTATTGGCTTATGGATTGGCTATCTTTGCGGTTATTAATCTTAAAAATGTTTTAATAGAATTATCAATTACTTTAAACCAAAACCTTTTTGATATGTCCGGAAAGTTTATTTTCTGGGGAACGATTTTACTTATAATATTAATTGGATCTGTTGCAGTATTTATAGGGTATATACTCCTCACAATTGCATTCTTTACTGCACCTAAGGAAATAGAGCTTGCTAATAATAATGTTTTAAATTTAGATTCTACGGTAAACAAAAGTTAAGGTATCTGTTAATTGGTTCGGTAATGACTTTGTAATTACATGGTTATTACCGCAAACCAAAACACCTTTATCGTACACATTTACGGTAAAGGTTTTTTAAAATTTGAACTTTGCTATCAAGGAATAAATAAACATAAAAGCCTATAAAATTTACTTTAAATGAATAATAAACTATTCCCTGCTTTTTTATATATAGCTTTAATCATAAGCATAATAATTTATAAATTTACCAATCTACCATACTTTATATTTGTTATTTTACTTTCTCCAATTATTTTTATTGATTTTAAGTCTGTTTTTTCTTACTCGAGAAAGTATGATTTATCAATAATTTTTATACTACCATTTTTATTTATCCATGAACCACTTCAAGCATTAAACAATCTGTTTGTAGTTTTTTCAGAAGAGCTTTTCTTTAGAGTTTATTTGCTAAGCTATTTTTCTAATCTTTTAACTTCTATACTTTTTACCATTCCTCATATAATCATCTACCAAGACTTACACTCAATTTTAACGTTTTTTCCATCGTTATTTTACGGCTTTGTGTATCAAAAAACAAAATCTTTTTCTTTAGCCATAGTTTTACATTTTCTTTCTAATGAGTTTTATGTAGCGTTTTTGTCAGAAATCTTAAAGTAAAAAGCCTATAATAAACTAAGAATAAAACATTTTAAAGAATGAACATTTAAAATATTATTGAGAAATGGGAGAATAAAATTAAAAATTATCTTTCACTTTTTACCTTTTGTCTTTCTATGATATACTAAAATTTGATAAAAATTTTAACTTAATAAAGGAGTAAAGATGAAGAGCAAGATTTCGCTTGTTGTAGGAATAATGTTAATTTTTATCGCCGGTATGAGTTTTGGACTAAACTCAAAAAACCAGTCTAAAACAGACTACTCAGATGAAGTTCAGATAATTAGAACTTATACAGATGTATTAAAAATCGTTGAAGATAATTATGTAGAAAGACCAAAATCAAAGGATTTACTGTATGGCTCGTTAAGAGGAATGCTGTCATCCTTAGACCCGTACTCAACTTTCTTCACGCCGGAAGAGTTTAAAGAGTTTACATCAGAGACTCAAGGAGAGTTTGGCGGTCTTGGCATAGAAATAACAATGGAAAATAATAAACTTATCGTTGTTTCTCCGATAGAAGATACCCCTGCATTCAAAGCTGGAATAAAGCCCGGAGACTGGATAATAGAAATTGACGGTGAGCCTACAGATAAGATGACGTTATTCCAAGCAGTCAAAAAAATGAGAGGACAGCCCGGAACAAAAGTTACATTGACTATTTTCAGAAAAGGAGTAGATAAGCCTTTTAAAGTTGAAATAGTAAGAGACATAATCAAAGTAAAAAGTGTTAAAACAAAAGAGCTTGAAAATGGAAAGATTGGCTACATTAGATTAACCCAATTCCAAGAAAACTCAGCTGATGAGTTTGAAAAAGCTTTAAAACAATTTAAAAACAAAGAAGGCATAATAATAGACTTAAGAAATAATCCTGGTGGTTTATTGACATCTGCTGTTTCTATAGCAAGTATGCTTCTTCCAAAAGGCAAGCTTATTGTATATACACAAGGAAGAGACCCTAAGAACAAAGAAGAGTTTTACTCAGAATCAGACCCAATAGTTCCAAAAGACGTTCCTATTGCTGTTATTGTAAATAAAGGTTCTGCTTCTGCTTCAGAAATCTTGACAGGTGCATTAAAGGACCATAAAAGAGCTATAATTGTAGGAGATACAACCTTTGGAAAAGCTTCAGTTCAAACACTAATTCCTTTACAAGATGGCTCTGGCATAAAGCTTACCGTTGCTCACTATTACACACCAAATGGAAATCTAATAATGAACAAAGGAATTACTCCGGATATTATTGTTAAAATGACAGAGGAAGAAGAGATAGCAAAAGCTAAAGCAGAGAGAGAAGCAAAAATAAGTGGAAAAGATGAGACAGAAGTAAAAGACCCACAATTGGAAGCTGCAGTTAATGCAATTAAAATTTTAAACTTTGCTAAAAAAATGAATTGATATGGTAGTTCTTGGAATAGAAACATCCTGTGATGATACTTCAGTAGCGGTGTACGACAGCGAAAGAGGTATACTGTCTAATGTTGTATCATCCCAGCTTATCCATGCTCAATTTGGCGGTGTTTATCCAGAAATCGCAGCAAGGGAGCATACAAAAAACTTTTTACCGGTATTAGATAAAGCTCTAAAAGATGCAAATATAGCCTTATCTAATATAGATGCTATCGCTACTACCTTTATGCCCGGTCTTATAGTTTCTCTTGTTGCAGGTGTTTCCGGTGCAAAAGCTTTATCTTTTTCTTTAAAAAAACCATTGATTCCGGTTCATCATATAGAAGCTCATATATTTGCAAACTTTATAACAAAAGAAATTGAATATCCGTTTTTAGCTCTTGTAGTTTCTGGTGGTCATACAGAGCTGATTTTAGTTAAAGAATTTGAAGATTATATTTATCTTGGCGGAACCTTAGACGATGCAGTCGGTGAAGTCTATGATAAAGTAGCAAGGGCTTTAGGTCTTGGATTTCCCGGTGGTCCGTTAATTGATAAGTTAGCAAAAGAAGGAAAGGAGGTTATAAAATTTCCAAGACCTTTATTAAATGATGAAGAAAATAAGTATAATTTTTCTTTTAGCGGATTAAAATCTGCTGTGATTAGAGAGATTAATAAAGGTATCTACAACAAAGAAGATATCGCAAAATCTTTTCAAAACGC
The DNA here is from genome assembly GCF_028276765.1 of Sulfurihydrogenibium sp. Classification (NCBI taxonomy): domain Bacteria; kingdom Pseudomonadati; phylum Aquificota; class Aquificia; order Aquificales; family Hydrogenothermaceae; genus Sulfurihydrogenibium; species Sulfurihydrogenibium sp. The sequence goes on along the minus strand of NZ_JAPYVU010000025.1, from coordinate 12,838 downwards.
TGTTGTTGATGTTTTAGTCAAAAAAACGGTTTTAGCGTGTAAAGAGTTTGGAATAAATAGAGTTGTTGTGGCTGGAGGTGTATCTGCAAACTCACAATTAAGGGAGGAATTTTTAAATATCAAACATTTAGAAGTTCATTTTCCGCCTATGTATCTATGTACTGACAATGGAGCGATGGTAGCATACACTGGATACAAAAGGTTTAAAGAAAAAGGTATATCAGTATCTCTTGATTTTGAGGCAAAGGCAAGATGCAGAATAGATAAATTCCCACAATTACTTAGAAGCTTTCATGCCTAAGATTCCTGCAAAAATAACCACTGCAAAAAAGATAAATATAACCGCTAATATAAGTTCCATTCAAATCATCTCCGATATTTTTGTTTTATCTAAATTATAACAAATTCCGATAAAATGATGAGAGACAATTCATGAATTGCCATTACACCAAATAAACGGTAGTTAAAAAGGTGGAGATTCTTTACCGCCTACAGAATAACAGGAAAAGGTTAAATGATAAGCATTAAAGGAAGGATGATCTTATTCGTCATTCTGCAGCCGGAGAAGAATCCCCTATTTACAAAAAACATTAAAAAATGAGATCCTTAACTACGCTCAGGATGGCGTAAAGTTTAGATTTACAAGAGTCCTTAAACAGCTTTCATTTTCTACTTGACAGGTAGAAAATTTTTTTGTATATTTATATTAGCTTTTTAATTTTTTAACTGAACCTTGGCAATTGAATAGGTTAGCCCGCACAAGCTTATTTTACGTGAGAACGTGAAACGTGAGACGTGAAAAGTTAGAGATAAGTTTATCAATATCTTAGTGATTTTTGTTTGATTGCTTGATGGCTTGGTGAGATGATTTACAAGTCAGTAAAGCTAAGGTACTGGTAATGTGATTTTATTTTTTGAAGTTTGATTTAAGCTTGTGTAGTAATGGCTTGAAAGGGATTTTTTGAAAAGAAGTTATAAGTATTTGTTGAATTAAATTTTTTTAATTTTGAATTTTTTAATGCTTAATTTTTTGAAAATTTGTAATTTTTTATTTTAAAATTTTTTGAGATCGGGAAGTTAAGGAGTGATATTTGCAGCGAGCTTCTGAGTTTGTGGTTTTCAGCAGTAGGCTTGTGATGGGATTTTAAAGGATAAAATATAATAATATATTTTCTGTATATCGAGGTTTGCTGCAAAAAACTTAAACTTGCAGGTTTTTTAAAAGTTTGGTATAATGATTATCAGAATATGGATAGAGTAAGTTAAAAGCGATTTTATTTTTGAGTTAAAAGTTAACGGGTTCCATCTGAACCGTGTGGGTTATAAAGTAATGAGACCATAAAAGCCATAAAGACACGATTTTACAGTTCCATCTGAACCGTGTGGATTATAAAGACCCATAGTGTATAGCAGGGCTTCAAATAGTAGCATCTTGTTCCATCTGAACCGTGTGGGTTATAAAGCAGATTGAGCTTAGGCTTGGAGCTTTGATTTGGCAAGGTTCCATCTGAACCGTGTGGGTTATAAAGGATGGAATATTCTCTCCAGACCCAACGACGATAGTTCCGTTCCATCTGAACCGTGTGGGTTATAAAGAACGATAAATAAATACAACATGCAACTTCAGTTAGCGTTCCATCTGAACCGTGTGGGTTATAAAGCTGCATTGGAATTGTACAGGTCGGAAAGTAACCTATTCGTTCCATCTGAACCGTGTGGGTTATAAAGATAATAATTTTCTCTTCTACTAGTTCTGAAATAAAGAGTTCCATCTGAACCGTGTGGGTTATAAAGTTTTTTCTTTTATAAATTTTGAACATAAGTCGCCGATTGTTACATCTGAACCGTGTGGGTTATAAAGGGATATGAAGATATAGAAATCTTTTGATATGGTATAGTTACATCTGAACCGTGTGGGTTATGTAAGAGGTGAAACGTGAGACGTGAGATGTGAGACGCTTCAAAAAAATGATAATGGTTTTAAATAATGTTTCACATGCATCGCATCAAGTCGAAATCAAAAACAACTTCACAAAAGATAACCTCTTATTACAAAATAAAAGCACAATCTTGATAGTCTATTCCTTAATTTGTTGAAAGCCTTGAACTTTCTTTTATTCTAAAAAGTAAGGGAAAAGGAGATTCTTTGTTGGCTGTTGAATGACAATCAAAAGGTTAATTAATTTTTAGACTCGGTTAAGATTTTATAGCACTCTTATTATAAGGGAGACAGCTCGAAAGCCGCCTCCTCAAGTCATCTGTTAGCTTAAAATTAATCTTCTCCGTATTTCCATTCTTTTGTCATTAAATACTCATGAATACTTTCTGCTGCGTCTCTACCGTGTCTGATTGCAACAACAACAGTATCTCCACCATTTACAACATCACCACCTGCAAAGATGCCTTCAACGTTTGTTCTGAATTTTTTATCGACTGTAGATAAGTTATTCCATTTGTCTATTTTTAATCCTGGAACATCTTTGTAGGCAAGCGGGTTATCTCCTTGACCTACCGCCATGATTACAGCATCACATTCGATTATATGTTCTGAACCGGGAACTTCTACTGGTTTTGGTCTTCCGCCTTTTTCATCTGGCACAAGCTCCATTTTTATACATTTTAATCCTACAACTTCACCTTTATCGTTTCCGATTACTTCTATCGGCTGGGTTAACCATCTTAAAATTGCTCCCTCTTCTGCTAAATGGTCCCATTCTTCCTGTCTTGCTGAGGATGTGTCTCTTGTTCTTCTGTATACTAAATGTGTTTCATTTCCAAGTCTTATTGATGTATACATACAGTCTGCAGCAGTAAATCCACCACCAATAACTGCAACTCTCTTGTTTCTTGGAAGTTCTATGTCTGTCTCCGGTGCAAGCATATCATCAACATAATCGACGTTAACTTTCATCAAGAATGATATAGCTGTATAAACACCTTTTAAGTCTTCTCCTGGAATTCCCATCTTTTTACCTCTTCCAGATCCAACGCCGATAAACACAGCGTCAAACTGTTTTCTTAAATCGTTTAATGAGATATCTTTTCCTACTTTAATTCCTGTTTTAATTTCAACGCCAAGTTTTTCTATTAAAGAAATTTCCCAATCTAAAACTTCTCTGTCAAGCCTTGGCTTTGGAATTCCGTATCTCATAACTCCGCCTGTAAATGGTAAAGCTTCAAAAACCGTTACTGAATGTCCTTTTTTAGCTAAGAAATATGCAGCAGATAATCCGGCAGGTCCTGCTCCAATCACTGCTACTTTTTTACCTGTTGGTGGCTCTTTTGGGTCTTCCCAGTTTATACCGCTCATTCTTATTGAATCACCTACAAATCTTTCAAGACCACCGATGTTTACAGGTTGACCGTTGTCTTTAAATGTTAAAACACATGTGCTTTCACATAACCTATCCTGTGGACAAACTCTTCCACAGATTGAAGGAAAAGGATTTTTTGCTCTAAGTATTCTAAATGCTTCAATTAAATTATTCTTTTGAATCTGTTCCATCCAAAGGTTTATGTCTCCATAAACTGGGCAACCATACTTACCTTGATGCTCTTGGCAAGGTGGTTTTCTGCATAATATACATCTGTCCGCTTCATCTTTTGCAGCAGTATGTCCAAGTCCAAGAGAATACTCTTTAAACGTATTTTTTCTTACTTCTGGTGGGAGTAATGGTATGTTATTTCTGTCATGCCTTCTGTAAACTACCTTTTTCTTTTCCATTCTAACCTCCTATCTATTTTTAAATAAAAAGCTCATCAATGATTTTTGAACGTGAAGCCTGTTTTCTGCTTGATTAAAGATTACATCTGAATACTGTTCAAACACGTCTTCAGTTATTTCTTCACCTTTATGAGCCGGTAAGCAGTGCATCACAATCGCATTTGGTTTGGCAAGTAAAACTAAATCTTTATTTACTGTAAACTGTTTAAATACATCTTTTTTGCCTTTTTCATTCTCCTGCCCCATACTAACCCAAACATCTGTATAGATAACGTCAGCTTCTAAAACAGCTTCTTTTGGGTCGTTTGTAATTGTGATTTTTGAACCGGTTTTTTTAGCAATTTCTAAGCTTTCATAAACTGCTTTGCCGTTTGGTTCATAGTTAGTGGGTGTAGCAACTGAAATATCCATTCCCATCAATGCACAGGCAAGGAGTAGAGTATTTGCCATATTGTTTCCATCGCCTACATATGCAACTTTTTTATTTTCTAAGCTTCCAAACTCTTCGTCTATCGTCATTAAGTCTGCTAAAACTTGACAAGGATGTTGATAATCTGTAAGAGCATTTATAACCGGAATAGAGCTATACTTTGCAAGCTCTTCAACCTCTTGATGTGAAAAAGTTCTTATTACGATACCGTCAAGATATCTTGACATAACTCTTGCTGTATCTTTTATATCTTCTCCTCTGCTTAGCTGCGTGGTTGAACCAGAAATATATATAGGCTGACCGCCCATTTGATAAACACCAACTTCAAATGAAAGTCTTGTCCTTGTTGATTGTTTCATAAAAATCAGTCCAATAGATTTTCCTTCTAACGTTCTGTCTGCAAACTTATCTTTCTTAAGCTTTTTTGCATAATCAATAATGCTTAAAACTTCCTCTCTGCTTAAGTCTGTAAAAGAAACAAAATCCCTTTTCATTCAAAACCTCCATAAAAAATATAACACTGTTTGATTTTTAAGTCAACTTACAGTGCTTTAAAATTCTAACTAAGTCTAAAAATTAATCAACCTTTTTATTGTCATTCTAAAGCCATACGAAGAATTTCCGCCTTTATCTTTATACAGTGTCATTCTGAGCGAAGCGAAGAACCTCCGGCTTTTACCTCTCACTTATTCACTGTACGGGCAATTCATGAATTGCCTCTACTCACTTTATCACCTTATTTAAAAGAGGAGATCCTTCGGACTTACGTCCTCAGGATGACAAAATTGAAACAACCTCACTTTTACAATCAAAAATTACGAAATTTTTTCACTTTTAAGTTTTTTTTAAATCTTAGATATACTTTTCCATCAATACTTAATTTATGTCTTCCCCTCCAAATCTTTCAAATATTTATAAATAGCCATTCTAACAAATAATCCATTTTCAACTTGGTCTAAGATTAAACTTCTATCTCCATAGACAAGCTCACTTTGGATTTCAATTCCTCTGTTTATAGGTCCAGGGTGCATGATAACTGCATCTTCTTTCATTTTGTTTAATCTTTCTTGGTTTAATCCATACTTTATAGAGTATTCTCTCAAGCTTGAGAAAAATGGTTTATCCTGTCTTTCAAGCTGAATTCTTAAAAAGATAACTACATCTTTATCTTTTATAGCATCTTCAATGTCTGTTGTTATATAGTCTGCACCCAATACTTCTGCATGTCTTGGTAGCATTGTTATTGGTCCACATACTGTAACTTCTCCGCCAAGCTTTTTAAAAAGTTTTATATCAGACCTTGCTACTCTGCTATGAAGAATATCTCCAATGATTGCTATCTTTAATCCGGCTAAAGTTCCTTTTTTTTCTATGATGGTAAAAGCATCAAGCAATGCTTGGGATGGATGCTGATAAGTCCCGTCTCCTGCATTTATTACATGAGATTTTACAGACTTAGCAACTATGTTAGCCGCACCGGACATATAATGCCTAATCACTATAAAATCTGTGTTCATTGCTTCTAAGGTTTTCACAGTATCATAAAGTGTCTCACCCTTCTTTACAGAACTTGAAGATGCTGAAATGTTTATTGTATCTGCCCCAAGAATCTTTCCGGCAAGTTCAAAAGATGTTCTCGTCCTTGTAGAATTTTCAAAAAATACAAGTAAAACAGAGTATCCTCTTAAATCATCAAACTTTTTTTCCCCGTTTTTAAATCTCTCCTTGTATTCTTTGGCAATTTTAAAGATGTTCTCTATGTCTTCTTTATTCAGCTGGTCAATAGAGATTAAATCTTTCATGATAACCCTCTATGCTTTTATTTTTTTATATGAAAAAGAAATCAAATATATTAAAAGTCCAATGACAGCTACAACCATTCCTATTATGAAGAAGTAATGCTTAGCCTCGCCAAATAGCATTGTTGCAACATGACCAAAAAAATAACCAATATACAAAAATAAAACAGCCCATATTATCAAAGATAAGATATTGAAAAAAAGAAATTTATAAAAATTAAAGCCGGAAGCTCCCATCAGCATCATCGGAACTACCCTCATACCATACATAAATCTAATTATAAAGAGAGAGAAAATCCCATATTTTTGAATTAGGCTTTTCATCTTTCTGTACTTTCTTTTTGTATACTTATTTCCAAGTAAAAAGTGTCTTCCTTTCCATCTTCCCAAGAAAAAATATATCAGTTCGTGAACTAATGCTCCGAGGATTGAAAATATGAGTGTTGGCAATGGTGCTAAAAATCCATGTTTTATAAAAAATCCAGCAACCAGTAGAGCAAATTCTCCTTCTAAGAATGTACCTATAAATACAGCAAAATATCCATAGCTATTTAAAAATTGCTCGATGTTATCTATCATTCTTCTCCTGGATGTAAGTGTCCCTGGGCGGATTTGAACCGCCGACCTCCAGATTAGGAATCTGGGGCTCTGTCCTACTGAGCTACAGGGACACTTTCAGGTAGTAGTCTTACCTCTGTATAATTATTATCTTTAAATGCTTTTATTACTCTATCTAAATCTTCTTTTTTAACTTTTTTGATTCTGTCAAGATACTTTAAATCGTAGTTAATATCGCCAGTTACGGTTATAGAATAGCCAATTGCCTCTGCGTCATTATCAACTTCTTCTTTTGCAAAGATTTCTCTGTTTATTATTCTCTTCTTAGCGTTTTCTACCTCTTCTTTAGAAAATCCCTTTTCTTGATATCTTTTTATGATTTCAAATATTTTGATTTTTGCCTGCTCTATTTTGCTTTCATCGGCTACAAAGTATATTAAAAACTGACTTGTTCCTTTATGAGCTAAATATCCGCCCATAATTGATTGAGCTAATCCAGCTTCTTTTATCTCTTGATACATTACTGAACTTTTTCCATTTAATAAAATCTCTTCTAATACATTCAAAGGATATGAATCTTTATCTGTAATAGGTGGAGCTTGCCAACCGATGGCTACGTATGCTCTTGTAATCTGTTTTTTTCTTATATCCTCTCTTCTTACTTCTTGTTGTGGGTCTTCTAACGGAACCTCCGGTGGTTTGTAGTATTTACCTTTAACACTTCCAAAAGTTTTTTCTATCTCTTTCAAAACTTGCTCAGCTTTTACATTTCCAACAATAACCACGGTTTTATTTGATGGAGTATAATAAGAATAAAAATAGTTTCTAACTAATTCCGGTGTATAGTTTTCTATTGTTTCCCTGTAGCCTATTACCGGATGTTTGTAGTTAGATTTTTTATAAGCAAGTTTATTGTATGTATCCCAAAGAAGATTTTTTGGGTCGTCAAGATGTCTGTTCAACTCTTCTAAAACTATAGGTTTTTCTTTTGCTACCATTTCATCGGACAATGTTGGTTCAGTAGTCATATAGTAAAGATAGTACAATGCATCTTTCCAAAACTCACTTGCGATTTCAATATGATAATAAGTAAAATCAAAGCTTGTTGCTGCGTTTATGCTACCGCCTTTCTTTTCTACTTCAAACTCTATTTCTCCTGGTTTTGTGTATTTAGTTCCATTAAAAAGCATATGTTCTAAAAAGTGAGCTAATCCTCTTTCGTTATCCTTTTCATAAACTGAGCCAACGCCAAACCAAACCTGAACAGCTACAGCCTGTGTATCTTCCCTTGGTTTTATAACAACGGTAGTGCCATTTTTTAACTTTTTAATGATAATATTCTCTTTTGCCTTTACTTCCTTTGCCAATGTTAAAGCCATAATCAAACCCCATATTAGTATTATTTCTTTATACATCGCTAACCTGTTTAATATCATCCAATCTCCAATTTAAAGCTTTTCCTACAAATGCCCAATATTCTGTAAATGATACAGGATTATATTTATCCCCTTCTACTATATTTCCATTGCTATCTACTGTGTAATCTATAGCTGACGCATCAAGCCTTACTATAACCACTTTATTATCTCCCTCTTCCTCAACATGAACAATTTCAAGATTTTCAATCTGTGGATTTTCTACAATATTTCTTAGTCCTTTAGCTTTTAACTCTTTTAACTGCTGGTCTAAGTACTGATACATTCTATCTGTCAAAAAGTTTTTAACAGGTGATAAATCTCCATTAGACCATGCTTTTTGAATATCATAAAAAATATTCTTGGTTAAATTTAGGATTAACTCTTCATTGATGTAAGGCATAGTTCCTTCTTGAGATTGGGAATAAGAATATTGATAAGGTTGATAGTTTAAATTTGTGTTGAAAGCTCCAACCGGTTCTTCTTTTTTTCTAAATAGCTTGATAATGAAGAAAACCAGCCCAAGTAGTAATAAAAGTCCTAATATTCCTAATAATCCTGCTGCAAACTGTGGTCCTAAGAGATGGCTTAATGCTGAAAAAATCGCCATACCTGCTAAAGCACCAAGCAATCCTGAAAAGAACGATGTTAAGAAAGATGGCTTTTGCTGTGGCATTTGATTATAGGTTGGCTGATGAATAGCAGGATTAGACGGATTTGTAGAAGGATTAACAGGTTTATTTACCCTGTTAAAATCCTGGGCTTTGTAGCTTCTAAAGTGTGTAGAGCCCCCTCTTCCAACCCTTGCAAAGCTATCCTGTGTCAGTGATGCTAAAAAAGTGAATATAGTCAATAAAATCAAAACCTTTCTCATTCTCCTTGCCTCCAAAATATTTAACTATGGAAAATATATAGAGATATTTAAATTTTACCATAGTAGTGGAGATAAAAGGTAAGAAGTTGATGTGAAGCTTCTAGATATTAATAAGCCTAAAAAAATTAGTTAACTTTCTGACTTTCTTGGTCTCAGTACAGCAAGATGAGAAGCTGGGATTAAAACATTGTCGCCTTAAAGCCGCCGAGGTTCTGTGTTTTTGTTGAATTTCTCGCCCGATGTATAATTTTTATGACTATAGCTTAACAACTATTTCGTAAACGGCAGCAGCTTAATTATAAGCTCTATTGCATCTTTGTTTATGAAGATGATTAAGAATGTCAAAATTATAAACATAATAGTAAACACGTCGGGTGAGAAATTCAGTAAAAGTATGAGATTCTTCGCTTCGCTCAGAATGACAAACAAAATAATCGTTAACATACTTTCGCTTTCTTTGTCATCCTGAGGACGAAGTCCGAAGGATCTCTTTTTTTTAAATTCTATAAAAACCGCTAATTTCTCACCCAAGGTATGTCAAAATTATAAACATAATAGTAAACTTTTTATCAAGTTTTTGTATAAGGTGTTCCAAAAATTCAAACTGTCATTCTGCAACCGGCGAAGAATTTCATGCTTTTATTAAATTTCTCACCCGACGTATAATAAGAATTTCATTCTATCATAAATTGTCACCTTGTTAGCAAGAGTGTTCTAAAATTCTCGTAAGTTTAACTTTTCGTGTCGTTTTGAGGACAAAGTCCGAAGTATCTTTTTTTGATTTTTTGACTTGTAAAGAAAACACGAGATTCTTTGTCGGCTTCAGAATGACGGCGTGAATTTATGGAACAACCTCGCTTAACTACTTTTCACACAGAATATAATTTTGATATAATATTTAATTCAAAATTTTTAAAACTTTAGGAGGTATGAAATTGAAAAAAGGAATTCATCCAGAATTAAAATTAACTAAATTTGTTTGTGGTTGTGGAAATGAATTTGAAATTTATACTGTAAAGGGCGGAGTTGTGCATTTGGAAGTATGCAACAATTGCCATCCTTTTTATACTGGAAAACTAAGAGTTAAACCAAAATTTTTAGAACTTCAAGGACAAACTTCAGAAAAATAATAGATGGATAAAAAGTTTTTAGTCTTACTGGAAAACATAGAAGAAAAAGTAAAGAAGCTTGAAGAATTGATGGCCGATCCAGGAATATTAAAGGATCAGTCTAAAATTCAATCTATAGCAAAAGAGCATAAAGAGTTATCAGAAATTTTAAGTCTTTATAATGAATATAAAAATGTAAGTAGACAAATAGAAGAAATAAAACAACTTCTAAACTCTTCTTCTGACGAAGATTTACGTGAATTAGCGGAAGAAGAGTTAGAATCTTTAAAAAAACAGCGTGAAGACTTAGAGAAAAAAATACATATAGCACTTCTACCAAAAGACCCTAATGATGAAAAAAACGTTATCTTGGAAATAAGACAAGGGGCGGGCGGAGACGAAGCATCTTTATTTGCTGCTGAGCTTTTTAGAATGTATCAACGATACGCAGAAAGACACGGCTGGAAAACAGAAATTTTAAGTTTACATCCAACAGAAAAAGGTGGCATAAAAGAAGTTATAGCTTTAATTAAAGGTAAAGGCGCATACTCAAGATTAAAACATGAAAGCGGTGTTCACAGAGTTCAAAGAGTACCGGAAACAGAATCTTCAGGTAGAATTCACACCTCTACTGTTACGGTAGCTGTTTTACCCGAAGCTGAGGAGGTTGATATAGAAATCAAGCCAGAAGAGTTAAAGATAGAAACTATGAGAGCTAGCGGAGCTGGTGGTCAACACGTAAATACTACCGATTCGGCCGTCAGAATTACACACATTCCTACAGGAATGGTAGTTACATGTCAAGATGAAAGGTCTCAGTTCCAAAATAAAATGAAAGCAATGCAGATTTTAAGAGCAAGACTTAAAGATTATTATGAAAGGCTTGAAAGAGAAAAGATTGCAAAAGAAAGAAAAGAACAGGTTGGAACTGGCGAAAGAAGCGAAAAGATAAGAACTTACAACTTTCCACAAAACAGAGTTACCGACCATAGAGTAAACTATACTTCTTACAGAATTAACGATATTATGGATGGAGATTTAGACGAAATTATAGACTTATTAATTGCAAAAGAAAATGAAGAAAAATTGGCAAATTTAAAAATTTAAAATAAATTTTTTATACATGCGCCCATAGCTCAATTGGATAGAGCATGTGACTACGGATCACAAGGTTGGGGGTTCGAGTCCCTCTGGGCGCACTTATTACAGCGTAATTTTTCATCAACTAATATGACTTTTACATTCACTTAGGAAGTTGTAGGAAGAACAGTATAAAACATCCTAAAATTGTTATTTATTGTTATTTGAAATGAAGAGTGGTAAAAAAAAGAGATTCTTCGCTATTATTTCTCAAGTTTTTTCAAAATCTCTGGAAGTTTTGGAAGGATTGTAATAACTCTTTTCCATTTTTTCCACTCTATCGCACTTATTGAACTTCCGTATATGCCGTTTGGTGGTAAATCGCTACCTACACCGGATTTTGCAGTCACTATAACATTATCTCCAATGGTAATATGGTCTGCAACGCCTACCTGACCGGCAAGAATTACATTATTCCCAATCTTGGAACTTCCGGCAATTCCAACCTGCGAGACTAAAATCGTGTTTTGACCTACTTTACAGTTATGACCTATCATCACAAGATTGTCTATTTTTGTGCCTTTCTTTATGACTGTTTCATCCAACATAGCCCTATCTATTGTAGTATTTGCCCCAATCTCTACATCATCTTCAATGATGACTTTTCCTATATGTTTTATCTTTTTATGTTTTCCATCCTCCTGATAGTATCCAAAACCATCTGCGGCAATTACACTGTTTGCATGAATTATCACGTTGTTTCCGATAGTTGTGTCTTTATAAATCACAACGTTTGGGTATAAAATACAATTGTCACCTATCTGGACATTTTCTCCGATATAACAAAAAGGATGTATTATACAATTCTTTCCAATCTTAACATTGTCTTTTATGACCACATACTCATGTATTTGACTGTTTTTGCCGATTTCAACATTTTTACCAATAATAGCCAAATTAGATATAAAACCTTCTTTTTTCTCATCCGGATAGAAAATCTCAATAAGCTTATAAAATGCTATATCCGGCTTATCAACAACTATCTGTGGAATGTTTAACTCTGAAATAAAAGATCCAACAATAACAGCACCGGCTTTTATTTTATCTAAATCTTTTTTGTTCTTTAAAAATGTAATATCATCCTCTGTTGCAGTTTCAACGCTTTTTAGGTTTTTAATCTCTTTGTCTTGTGTAAAGTTTTCAAGCTTTCCATTTAAAAGCCTTGCTATTTCTGAGATTTTCATACTTTATCTTGCTCCTTAAAAATGTGTGGATATTTTCAGCAGTTATTACTCTCTCAACAATTCTTCTAAACTTTTAGCTAAGACAGCCTTTGTAAATAGTTTGTCCAATTCTTCTAAGTCGCTTATTTCTAAAATAGATTTTTCAGCTTCCTCTGATATTCTGCCAAATTTAAGATTGATAAGTTTAAGGATGTCTTCTTGTTTTGCTTTTATTAGCCCCTGCTGTAATCCTTCCATTTTCCATTTTTCTGTTAATGTCATTTTAGAAAACTTTTTGTAGGTTTTATTATAACTCATAGTCAATTAATCTCTTTTCAACAATTCTTCCAAACTTTTAGCTAAGACAGCCTTTATAAACAATTTGTCTAATTCTTCTAAATCATTTATTTCTGAAATTAATTTTTCGATTTCTTCTGATACATTACCAAATTTAAGATTGATAAGCTTAAGAATGTCTTCTTTCTTAGTTCCAATTATTCCTTCCATTTTCCATTTTTCCGTTAATGTCATCATCTCTTTTTCACCTCCCAAGATTTCCTTTAAAACATTTTCAACTTCTTGTGGGTTGTTTACAACTGAAATATAATCTAAAATGATAAAAACAC
>NZ_JAPYVU010000024.1 GCF_028276765.1 Sulfurihydrogenibium sp. | reverse complement strand
TAGCATAGATAATGCAAGAGTTGAATTAGAATGGTTATTTAAAGAAATGCCTTCCTTAAAAAGAAAAGCACAGCAAGAGATAGATTTAGCATGGTATAAAGCTGTTAAAAAGCTGGTTAAATGGTTTGAAAAACCAGTAAATTCACATTTAGCAATAAAATATTTTAACAGAATTCCAACAGAAAAAGATTTTCCCGAAAGATGTCCTTATACATTTGAGCAGATTTTGGACTATAAGCCGTGGTTAAAAGATTTGGAGGAGTAAAAAATGGGTACACAAATTGTAAACAAAGAAGAATTAAAACAGCTTTACGATAGAGATTTTTACCTGTGGGTAATGGAAAACTTAGAACTTCTTAAAAACAAGGAGTTTGATTTAGTAGATTGGGAAAATCTTTTAGAGGAAATAGAAGATATGGGCAGAAGATATTTAGATAGTGCTGTTAGCTTTATTGCTATTATTTTGGAGCATCTGTATAAATATGAACATTTTAGAGAGAATGAAAATATGGGAAATAGCTGGATTAATAGCATAGATAATGCAAGAGTTGAATTAGAATGGTTATTTAAAGAAATGCCTTCCTTAAAAAGAAAAGCACAGCAAGAGATAGATTTAGCATGGTATAAAGCTGTTAAAAAGCTGGTTAAATGGTTTAGAAAACCGGAGAATTATCATTTAGCTAAAAAATATTTTGACAAATTACCAACAGAGCAAGATTTTCCAAAAAAATGTCCTTATACATTTGAACAGATTTTAGAATATGAAGCGTGGATTGAAAATAATACTTAGGAGGTTTAGATATGGCAAGATTAGTTTTTAGAAAAAGCGGTAAGGTAATAGAAAATCCAGAAGAGATAAAATCATTTTTGTCTCAGTATGGTGTAGTTTATGATATTTGGGGCGTTGATAGACTTCCGGAAGATGTTAGAAAAAATTACGACATAGATGAAGAAAATTCAAAAGCCATAATCCAAGCATACGAAAAAGAATTGAAAGAATTGAAAGAAAAAATGGGATACATTACAGAAGATATAGTTGTTTTATCTGAAAAAACTCCAAATCTTGATGGTTTAATGGCTAAATTTAAAAGAGAGCATCACCATATAGATGATGAAGTTAGATTTGTAGTTGATGGTAGCGGTATATTCCCGGTAAAAATAGAAGACGATATTGTAGATATTCATGTAGAAGCTGGAGAGTTAATCGTTGTGCCAGCAGGAGCAAGGCACTGGTTTGAGCTTGATGAGAACAGAAAAATAAAATGTATAAGAGTTTTCAAAACGCCGGCAGGTTGGGAAGCTATTTATAACGAAAATGAAACAGCAACCATGAGGGACTAAATGACACAGCAAGAGAGAGAAGAGCTAAGAATATTTGTTGGAAAAAATGCAGATTACTACATATCTAAATGGGAAGAGATTGCAGAAAATAAAATAAGCTGGAACTGGGCAGCTTTCTTCTTTGGTCTTTTGTGGTTTGGATATAGAAAAATGTATCCCCATGCTTTTGGGTTTATGATTTTCAGTTTTATACTTCAAATTATTCAAACAAAGATGAATACAGACCCTTTGATTATAGGCTTGACAAATTTAGCTATTTCTATATTCATAGGAATGTTTGGAAACTACTTATACTATGAGTATGCAAAATCAAAGGTTCAAGAGATAAAAAGTAAAATAACAGATGAGAAAAATCTTTATATTGAACTTGCAAGACAAGGTGGAGCAAGCTATTTTACTGCGATCGGTATAGGATTGATGTATTTAGTAGCATCATCTATCATAGAATACGGAATGGAGGATAAGAATGAAAATTTTAGAGAACAAAAAAGCATTGATCCTTGGAGTAGCTAACGATAAAAGTATAGCTTACGGAATAGCTAAGGTTTTCTATGAAAACGGAGCTATACTTGGATTTAACTATCTTGACGAGAGGATAGAGAAAAGAGTTAGACCAATAGCTCAAGAGTTTAATTCCGACCTTGTTGTTAAATGCGATGTTTCTAAGGATGAGGAGATTAAAAATTTATTTGAAGCTGTTAAGGAAAAGTGGGGTAGCGTTGATATAATCGTTCATTCAATAGCGTATGCTAATAAAGAATATTTAAAAGATCACTATTATACTGTTGATAGACAGTCGTTTTTGCAGGCTATGGATATAAGTGTTTACTCGTTTACAGCTATAGCAAGAGAATTTTTACCAATACTAAATGAAGGTGCAAGCTTATTAACGTTATCATATTATGGTGCTGAAAAGGTTGTTTATAATTATAACGTCATGGGTGTTGCAAAAGCAGCGTTAGAGGCATCTGTAAAATATCTTGCAAGAGATCTTGGAGAAAAAGGTATAAGAGTTAACTGTATATCAGCCGGACCAATCAAGACCTTGGCAGCGATGGGAATTTCAGATTTTAATGAAATTTATAAAATGTCAGCTGAAAGAGCGCCACTTAAAAGAAATGTAACCATAGAAGAAGTTGGGAAAGCAGCATTATTTTTATGTTCTGATTTATCATCAGGCATAACAGGAGAAATATTGCATGTTGACGCAGGTTATAACATCATAGGCATGTGAGGTGTTCGTATGAAGCTATATGTAAACGGCGTTTTAAAAGAGTTTGAAAAAGAGCAGATGACGATATCAGAATTAGTAAAAGAGCTGCAAATAAAAGCACCAAACTTTGCCGTTGCAGTAGGGTTTGATGTAATTCCAAAAAGTGAGTATGATACATTTGTTTTGAAAGATGGAGACAAGGTTGAGATAGTTCATTTTGTTGGCGGAGGTTGATGTTGGAAAAAATCCAAAAAATCAGAGGATTTCAGGATATATACGGAGAAAACGCAAAAAAATACAGATACATAGTAGATACATTCAGAAAAACATTTTTAGATTATAATTTCCAAGAGATAATCCTTCCTTACGTTGAAGATATATCGTTATTCAAAAGGTCTGTTGGTGAGGCAACAGACATAGTCCAAAAAGAGATGTACGTTTTTACAGATAAAGGCGGTAGAGATGTTGCACTTAGACCGGAGGGTACAGCGGGTTGCGTTAGAGCTTACATAGAAGAAAAGATGTACGCAGAAGGTGGATACCATAAACTGTTTTATGAAGGAGCAATGTTTAGATACGAAAGACCACAAGCGGGAAGATATAGACAGTTTCATCAAATCGGAGCAGAAATATTAGGAGTTTCTTCATACTTAGCGGATGTTGAGCTTATCAGCATGGTTTACAAAATACTTAAAAATCTTAAAATAGACTTTAGACTTGAAATAAATACACTTGGCGATTTTCAATCAAGAAAAGAGTATATATCAAAGCTGATTGAATATTTAAAAAATTATGAAAACTCTTTATGTCAAGACTGTAAAAGAAGAATTCATGAAAATCCACTTAGAGTTTTAGATTGTAAGGTAGAAAGCTGTAAAGAGATAACAAAAGATGCACCAAAAATAACAGAAAGCCTTCCAAAAGAAGCAATAGAAAGATTTGAAAAGATAAAAGAAAGCTTAAAAGCTATCGGCGTTGATTTTATAGAAAATCCAAGACTTGTTAGAGGTCTTGATTATTACACGCATACTGTTTTTGAGTTTATCTCTCAGGAAATAGGTTCTCAGGGGACAATTGCAGCAGGTGGAAGATATGATAATCTTGTAGAACAACTCGGAGGACCACCAACGCCAGCACTTGGCTTTGCAGCAGGTATAGAGAGACTTATCTTGTTATTCAAAGACCTGCCACCGGAAAAACCATTAATCGTAATCATTCCTTTAAACCAAGATTATTATATACAAGCTTTAAAACTTTCAGAAAAGACACGAGAAAAGCATATTCAAACAGAACTGCTCTTAAAAGAAGGAAGTTTAAAATCAATGCTAAAAACAGCAAATAAATTTAATGCTAAGTACGTAATTTTTGTATCAGATAAATTAGAGTTTAAAGATATGGCATCAGGCGACCAGGAAATATTTATAAACGAAGAAGACTTAATAGATGTCTTACTTTCTAAGTTGTAAAATATGGCGAGAGACTGAGAATGTACTAAAATTTTTATAAGTTTATAGAGTATGCGTAAAATGAGTCTACCTTTTGGTGAGAAATTAGTAGTTTTCATAAAATTTAAAAGGAGATCCTTCGGACTTACGTCCTCAGGATGACAGGAAAAGGTTGAATGATAAGCATTAAAGGAAGGATAACCTTATTTGTCATTCTGAGCGAAGCGAAGAATCTCCCACTTTTTTTACTGAATTTCTCATCCGACGTACAATGTATGCTTAAAATGAGTCTATCTTTGCCAGTCATCCTAAAGCCGAAGGCTGAAGGGTCTTTTAATTTTGTAGTAAAAATTTATAAAAACGGAGGCAAAAGCTGTTTAAGTTTGAGCTTTTAAAAGAAGATGGTAATGCAAGACTTGGAAAGATATACACACCTCACGGAGAGATAGATACACCTATCTTTATGCCGGTTGGTACCCAAGGAACAGTCAAAGCTATAACTATGAAACATCTTGAAGAGATAAACGCACAGATAATTCTTGGGAATACATACCATTTATATTTAAGACCGGGTCTTGAAGTTTTAAAGAAATTCGGCGGACTTCATAATTTTTCATCTTGGCAAAAACCGATTTTAACAGACAGTGGAGGGTTTCAGGTTTTTTCCTTGGCAGTCGGAAAGGAGAAAGAAGGTAAACAAAAGGCACAGGTTGTAATTACAGAAGAAGGCGTAAAGTTTAAATCTCATTTAGATGGCTCATGGCATTTTTTCACACCGGAGTTTGTCGTCGAAATTCAAGAAATAATCGGCAGTGATATTATGATGCCTTTAGATGAATGCCCACCTTATCCTTCCAGCCATCAGTACGCTTTAGAAAGTCTTAAAAGAACTATTAGATGGCTTGAAAGGTCAAAAAAAGCAAAGAAAAATCCAAATCAAGCATTATTTGGAATAATTCAAGGGTCAACTTACGAAGATTTAAGAAGAGAAAGCACACTTAGGACTATAGAGCTTGATATGGATGGATACTCTATCGGTGGTCTATCTGTTGGTGAGCCAAAAGAATATATGTATGCAATGACCGAGGTAGTCGCGCCACTTCTTCCAAAAGACAAGCCAAGATACCTAATGGGTGTTGGAACTCCGGAGGATTTGCTTGAAAGTGTAGATAGAGGCATTGATATGTTTGACTGTGTAATGCCTACCAGAAATGGCAGGAACGGAACGCTCTTTACTCATTTTGGAAAAATCAACATAAAATCAGCAAAATACAAACTTGACGAAACATCAGTAGACCCATTATGTGATTGTTATACATGTAAAAATTTTTCAAAAGGGTATCTAAGACATCTTTACAATGCTGAAGAGATAACAGCATACATACTTGGAACTATCCATAATTTAAGATTTTATCTCAGGCTTATGGAAGATATAAGAGAAGCTATAAAAGAAAATAGATTTAAACAGTTTAAAAAAGAGTTTTTAGAAAGGTATAATGGGCAGTCCATCTAAGACCGCCCTTTGTATATTTTAAACTTTTACTTTTAAAGCATTTTCAAATCTCTGATTGATCACATCCCAGTTAAGATTTTTGAAAAATGCATCAATATAAGGTGGTCTTTTATTTTTTTGGTCTACATAATAAGCATGTTCGTATACATCAAGAACTATCAATGGAATAGAGCCAACAAACCCATATTGATTGTGAGCATCAAAACCGTTTACAAATAACATTTTGTTGTATAAATCATAAGATAAAGTAGCCCAACCTCTGCATGCTATACCTGTAGCTTTAATTTCATTTAAGCAGTTATCAACCGAACCAAACCACTCTTCTATAGCTTTTCTAAGCTCCTGGCTTGGCTCACCCTTTCCACCACCGATTAAGTTTTCAAAATAAAGCTCATGCAAAATAACCCCCATATAGTTAAAACTTTCCTCCACTTTAAGAGCTCTATATTCAGAGTAGTTTTGATTAGCCTTAGACCTGTCCGCAAAATTAGATGCTAACTTCTCTTGAATTTCATTGTATTTTGCTACATAACCTTTGTAATGAGCTTCAAAATGAACCTCAATTTGCTCATCCGATATTCCTACAAGACCTTTTGGTTTTAAATGGTCCTTTGGTTGAAGTTTCATAACTTTCATTTTCCTACCTCCTGATTTAGGTTTTTCTTCTTTTTCTAAAATTTCCATTGCTAAAATATTTGTGCTTGAAGCTAAAATACTGATTCCTGATAATTTAATAAAATCTCTTCTGTCCATTAGACCCTCCTCTTGCAAATAAATATAATTTTCAAATTCTCCTGCATCTATGACTGAAATCACAATGATATAATGACCCCTATCATTAATAAAACTATGTTTTATAATGTATATTGTAATTATCAAAACTTGCAAAGGAGGAAGAAAAATGCCAAAAGTTAACAGTTATGTAGACATTTCACAAATCGACAAAGAAGCTAAAAGAGATTTTATTGACAGACACTCTCCATTTGTACATGTAGAAGGTGAAGCTGTAAAAGGTCAAAAATTAAAAGTGAAAGTGAGAGTTGGAAACGAATACGTTCATCCGGATGATTTTGACCACTATATCGCTTACGTTCAATTATGGGACGGCGATACTTTACTCGGACAAGCTACATTTACACCGGGTTCTCTTGGAAACAAGCCAAACCAAGCTGAAGTAGATTTTTACATTGTTCCAACAAAAGACAAATTAAAATTAAACGCAATGAGCTACTGCACAAAGCACGGTCTATGGCAAAGTGAAACTGTTGAAATAGACGTTTTATCACCAGAACCAGCTACAACATAACATAAACCAAAAAGGGCACCTACAAGGTGCCTATCCTTTAAACCATAAGTATAAAAAATGCCGAGTAAAAATTCCATAGAATTATAAGATTTCTCGCTTCACTCAAAATAACAAATAATATTGCCCTTTTTCCAATGCTTATATTTAACCTTTCTTGTCATTCTTAAGAGTTTAGTCCGAAGAATCTTATTTTTAAATTTCATAAAAATCGCTAATTTCTCACCTAAGATATGACTTTATATATCCATCTACCTCTTTTTAAAAAGAAAACAGGAGGTTCTTTGTCGGCTGTAGAATAGCATCGGTTGGAGCCTGCTGCAATCCTGAAAATAATTGCAAAGTTCCTGGCTGGAACAATTATAAATAAGAATTTATACCATTCTCTCATAAAGAATTTGTGGAATTTTAATTATTTTTCTTGTATCTCTATTTAGACAGCAGTGTTTCGTCTCTCCAACTGTCTTTAATTCTTCATTTGAAAAAACTTCATATTTAAATTTAAAGAAAAATTTATCTTTTTCTATGATAAAGAACCTGATTTCTAACTCATCTCCAAAATAGACTGGTTTTAGATATTGGACGTTTAAAGACAAGAGGACTACATCGACTCTTAACTCTTCTCTTAATTTGTAATAAGGAAAACCTATATGTTCTAAATAATATCCTCTTGCTTCCTCAAAATACCGGGGATAGTTTGAGTGATGTACTATCCCCTGGGCGTCTGTTTCATAAAAATTAACTTTTCTTTTATAGATTAACTTATTCTCTTTCTTCAAACTCTTCCGATTCTCCAAGCAAGACTTCGGCTGTTCTTTGACATCCTTCTACAAATCCAATTAATAAATCATCTAACTGAATTGTCATTGTGGGTGTGTTGTCTGAGTTGCCTTTTTCAAAGTCAGCTTCAGATATGAACGCCACTGTAAAAGCTCCTTTTTCTGCCAATGCTTCCCAGCTTTCACCATAAGGCAGTGCAAAGAAAATTTCTGTGCCATCTATGTATGCGGTCACCAGCAGATAAAGCTCTTCATCTTCATCATCATAATCTACATCAATATCCACTTCTACATTTAAAGATTCTTTTTGTAAAAGAGATATTAAATTTTTCTCAGGCTCTACCAAAACTACAAGCTCTCCGTCATCTGTTAATAAAATTTCAAATGGTTGATACATTTCTTCCATAGCAATTCTCCTTTATAAAATTAATTGTTTTCCTTCATTTAATACTTTTTCTGTAAGCTCTAATTTTGGAGTTTCTACGTAAATTCTTAAAACTGGCTCTGTTCCTGATGCTCTAAATAGTATCCAACTATCGTCTTCAAAGATAAGCTTAACACCATCTGTTAAATCTTTTTCTTTAACTTTTAAACCTGCAAATTCTTTTATTTCTTTATTTTTCAAATCTTCTACAAGCTTTATACCTTTATCTCCTTCCACTTTTAGGTCTTCTCTTTTATAGTAGGATTCTCCAAATTCTTTAAACAGGTCTTTTATTATCTCTGTTAGCGGCTTTCCGTAAAGCATCATCATCTCTAAAAATAACATACCGGAGAGTATACCGTCCCTTTCTGGAATGTGAAATCCAAAACCATATCCACCGGACTCTTCTCCACCAAAAGCTACTTGTTCTTTCAGCATTATATCAGCTACGTACTTAAAGCCAACAGGTGTTTTATGAAGTTTTATATTTTCTTTTTTTGCTATTCTGTCAACTAAATATGTTGTTGATACAGTTTTTACTACACTGCCTTTTGTTTTTCTATTTCTAACTGTGTGAAGTAAAAGTAAAGCGTATGCTATCTGGGTATTTACAAACTCTCCATCTTCTGCAACAACTCCAATTCTGTCAGAGTCTCCATCGTTTGCAATGCCAATATCTGCTTCTGTAGCTATCACCTTAGCTTTTAACAAAGATAAATTTTTATCTATCGGTTCCGGATGATGAAATCCAAAGTATGGGTCTCTAAAATGGTTAATCTGAATTACGTCAATAAATGTATCTTCAAGAAGTTTATTATACATACCTACGGAAGTTGCAAACATTGGGTCGTGGACAAGCTTTGACTCTTTTTGTTTAAAGATTGAATAATCAAAATAAGATTTTATTGTATTTAAATATAAATTGTTTAAATCAAAAAGCTGCCAATCTTTTTTACCTGTTTTAACTTCATTCTTTCCGATTTTATCTTCTACACTTTTTATAATCTCAGGTGTTGCCGGACCACCGTAGCTGCCTTTTATTTTATATCCATTGTACTTATACCCATTGTGAGATGCTGTAATCATAACTCCTTCATCTGCTTTTAAATGTTTGACTGCGTAGGATAAAGCCGGTGTTGTACAGACAGAATTTGATAAAATTACTTCAAAACCATTGGAAGAAAAAACTTCCGCAACAAGTTCAGCATAGTCAGAAGACATAAAACGAGTATCATATCCGATAATTATTTTTTTACCGTTTCTTTCTCTGAGAGAATCTGCATGAGCTTGTGCTATTTTGCTTACGACTTCAAAAGTGAAATCTTTTCCGATGATGGCTCTATATCCATCTGTTCCAAACTTTATCATCACATCCCCTTTATAGCTTCTTTTTCTTTTCTTTTAGAGAATAGTATACATCATTAAGCATCAAATCTACAAGCTCATAATATTCCTTTGCTAAAGAGTCCGAGGCTCTTCCTTCTACTAAAACTCTCCATAAATATGGATTGTTCCCTACAACTGCAGTTCCATCTCCAAGGTCATAGATGGATAGCGTAATGACTGTCATGGGTGGAAGCGATAATGATACATTTTTAGCTTTTTCTATATAGTTTTTAGAATAAAGTTGAATTAAAAAATAATTTGTATCTGTTTGAATATCTAAAACTGTAAAGCCATTTTTTGATGCAATGTTCTTTAGCTCATAGTAGTACTCTTGAGGTTTTACCTTTGGATATGCTCTTTCCATTATTGCTTTTTCTCTAACCGTAGAGACAGATTTTTGATAAACAAAGATGAATAAGAAAATAAGCGTAGCTATAATTCCAAATCCTGTTAAGACAATAAACGGATAGTTAGGAGTTTTGGTTTGATTGTCCATCTTTTAACTCTTGTTGTTGCTTTTGTTTTTGTTTTTCTTCGTTATAGCTTGCTTTTATTGAAAGTCCCCATAACAATCCAACTATTATAACCATCCATGTAAAAAAGATTATACCGCCAAGTTCTATCCAACTGCTTTCTGTTTCCATTTTAAAGACCTCGGATTGTTTTATTGATTAATTTTATCATAAAATATACACCTTAGGTGAAAAATTAGTGATTTTTATAGAATCTAAAAAGAGATTCTTCGGACTTGTGTCCTCGGAATGACAGTGTAGATTTTTGGAACAGTTTCATAAAGGTTTAGATTTTTGTAAGGTTTAGATTTTTGTAAGCGGTCCTATGACTTATGGCTTACCTTACTTTTAAAATTTTCTTCTTCTGATAAATGTCAGCATTTTAATAATCAAACAGTGTTTGATTTTTTTATTCATTTATGTATAATATATTTACTACTAAAAAGCGAGGTGAAGAAATGGGATTTTTGAAAGAGTATAAAAAGCATATGGAAGAAAGAGCAAAGCTTGGGATTCCGCCTTTACCACTCACAGCAGACCAAGTAAAAGAAGTGGTAAAGCTGTTACAACAAGTTCCTATTGTAGAAGAAGAGTTCTTGATGGACCTTCTTGAAAACAGAGTTAACCCTGGTGTTGACGAAGGAGCTTTTGTTAAGGCATCATTTTTAAATGATATCATTCAAGGAAAAGCTCACTCACCGGCTATCACACCCAAAAAAGCTGTTCAAATTCTTGGAACTATGATGGGTGGATACAATATTAAGCCTTTAATTGACGCACTTAGCCATAAAGACCCAGAGGTTGCACAAGAAGCTGCAAACGCTTTAAAAAATATCTTACTTGTTTATGATGCATTTAACGATGTAGTTGAACTTGCAAAAACAAATAAGTATGCCAAAGAAGTTTTAGAGTCTTGGGCAAATGCAGAATGGTTTTTAAATAAAGAGCCACTTCCTGAAAAAATAACCGCAATTGTCTTTAAAGTTCCTGGTGAAACAAACACTGATGATTTTTCTCCGGCAACAGAAGCACAAACAAGAAGCGATATTCCTCTTCACGCGTTAAGCATGCTGAAAGCAAAAATGCCAGATGCGATAGAAAAGATAAACGAGCTCAAAAAATCAGGATACCCGGTTGCATTTGTTGGTGATGTAGTCGGTACAGGTTCAAGTAGAAAATCAGCTGCTAACTCTTTAATTTGGCATATAGGAAAGGATATTCCGCACGTTCCAAACAAAAGAACAGGTGGTATTGTAATCGGTGGCATCATTGCTCCGATATTCTTTAATACACTTGAAGACTCGGGAGCATTACCTATCGAAGCTGATGTAACAAAATTAGAAACAGGGGATATTATTGAAATATATCCATATGAAGGAAAAATCGTTAAAAATGGTGAAGTTGTATCTACATTCAAATTAAAGCCAAATACATTGCCTGATGAAGTTAGAGCTGGAGGTAGAATTCCATTAATCATAGGTAGAGGATTAACAAGAAAAGCAAGAGAAGTTCTTGGAATGCCAGAAGAAAACATATTCATCAGACCAGAACAACCACCAGAAAAAGAAGGTGTTGGTTATACACTTGCTCAGAAAATCGTAGGTAAAGCCTGCGGAATGCCGGGTGTAAGACCGGGTATGTATGTTGAGCCACAAACTCTAACAGTAGGTAGTCAAGATACAACCGGACCAATGACAAGAGATGAGATAAAAGAACTTTCAGCTTTAAGCTTTGGTGCTGACTTTGTACTTCAAAGCTTTTGTCATACGGCTGCATATCCAAAGCCAGCAGACATTAAACTACACAGAACATTACCGCAATTTATTGTAAGCAGAGGCGGTGTATCTTTAAGACCTGGCGATGGTATCATTCACTCATGGTTAAATAGAATGGTATTACCTGATACTGTAGGAACAGGTGGAGATAGTCATACAAGATTTCCTATTGGAATCTCATTTGCAGCAGGTTCTGGACTTGTTGCATTTGCAGCAGTAACAGGCACAATGCCATTGGTAATGCCAGAATCTGTATTAGTAAGATTCAAAGGAGAAATCCAGCCTGGTATTACAATAAGAGACCTTGTTAATGCTATACCTTACTATGCTATAAAACAAGGACTTTTAACAGTTGAGAAAAAAGGAAAGAAAAATATCTTTGCCGGCAGAATCTTAGAGATTGAAGGATTGCCATTCTTAAAAGTTGAACAAGCATTTGAATTTACAGATGCATCTGCTGAAAGGAGTGCAGCAGCATGTACAGTAAGATTAGATAAAGAGCCAGTGATTGAATTCATTGAGTCTAACATTAAGCTTATTGAAGCTATGATTAAGGCGGGTTATCAAGATGCAAGAACACTTCAAAGAAGAGCTGATAAAATGAAAGCATGGCTTGATAATCCAGTTCTCTTGGAGCCGGACGAAAACGCAGAGTATGCAGCTGTTATCGAAATAGACTTAAATGAAATAAAAGAGCCGATCGTTGCATGTCCAAATGACCCGGATGACGTTGCTACATTATCGGAAGTTCTTGCAGATGAAAGAAGACCTAAATATATAGATGAAGTATTTGTTGGTAGCTGTATGACAAACATCGGACATTTCAGAGCTGTTGGAGAGATATTAAGAGGAGAAGGACAAATTCCTACAAGATTGTGGATTGTCCCACCTACAAAAATGGACGAAAGACAACTTAGAGAAGAAGGATACTACGCTATATACGCAGCAGCTGGAGCAAGAACAGAAGTGCCCGGATGTAGCTTATGTATGGGTAACCAAGCAAGAGTGAAAGATGGAGCTGTAGTATTCTCTACAAGCACAAGAAACTTTGATAACAGAATGGGTAAAGATGCGAAAGTATACTTAGGAAGTGCTGAACTTGCAGCTATATGTGCCGTCCTTGGTAGACTTCCAACCTTAGAAGAGTATCACAACATCATGGCTAAGAAAATAGCCGGAAAAGAAGATGAAATCTACAGATACTTAAACTTCCATGAATTGCCGGAGGAAGAGTTAGAATACTTAACTGCATAAAAAACTAACTAACGCCGTGGGCTTGTCCTACGGCTTTTTTATTTTAGACAACATGTAATCCGTAAGCCTTAAACCCTACTTAAATAGTTTGCCCACTCTTTAAGAAATCTTAGATAAAAAACACGTCAGGTGAGAAATTCAACAAAAACAGAAGATTCTTCACTTCGATCAAAATTACAGAAAAGATTACTACTCTTTCTCTAATGCTTATCAATCAACCTTTCGCTGCCATCCTGAGAATTTTAGTTCCTTCACCAGCCGTGGAATGATGATATGGATTTTTGTTCATCAAATTCTCACTTTTTCACATTAACCAATCAGGTCTATCAAAATATCTCTTGAAACTGTAGCAGTTCCTATTTCTCCCACTACATAACCGGCTGCTGTATTTGCTAAAGATGCAGACTCTTCCCAAGTTCCACCTGCCAATCTTGCTAAAGCAAGAACAGATATAACTGTATCTCCTGCACCTGTTACATCAAAAACTTTTTTAGCCTTTGTTGGAATACGTAAAATTTTATCACCCTCAAACAATGCCATACCTTCACCGCCGAGTGTAATCAAAAGCTGGTTTAATTCAAGGTCCGACATTATTTTTCTTCCAACTAATTCAAGGTCTGTGTTTTTATCTGCTTTTATACTCTCGTATGCTTCTTTTTTGTTTGGAGTTAAAATGGTAGCATGTTTATAAAGTTGATAATTTGATGGCTTAGGGTCAACAAAGATAGGTTTGTTTAAAGATTTTATAAAATCCATAATTCTTTGAGTAATAACACCTTTTCCATAATCAGAAACGATAAAGACGTT
Organism: Sulfurihydrogenibium sp.; assembly: GCF_028276765.1. Taxonomy (NCBI): domain Bacteria; kingdom Pseudomonadati; phylum Aquificota; class Aquificia; order Aquificales; family Hydrogenothermaceae; genus Sulfurihydrogenibium; species Sulfurihydrogenibium sp. The sequence continues at coordinate 13,169 of NZ_JAPYVU010000024.1, read as the reverse complement.
TATTTTGTCTTTTATATTTTCAATCTCATTGATGATTTTATCTTCAATCTCGGCAGACAGTTTTGACCTATCCTCTCTATCAATTCTTAAAAGTTGCTGGCTGACTGCGATTATTCTGGTTTTTTCAATGGTTGGTCTTGATTTGTCTTTTATTAAGACTGGATTTATGTTTTTTGATTTTATTAAATTCTCAATAATTTTTGCGTTTTCGTCATCTCCTACTACGCCAATCATATAAGCTTTAGCATCTAAGGAAGCTATATTATTTGCAACATTTGATGCACCACCGAGAGATACAGTCTCTTTTTTTACATCTACAACGGGAACAGGAGCCTCAGGAGATATCCTTTCTACATCCCCCCATAAGTATTTATCAAGAATAATATCTCCAATAACCCCAACAGTAATATCCGGAAACCTGCTGATTAAATCGACTGCTCTTTCTTTTGTAATCATGGATAGATTGGTAGATTTTTTAGGTTGTAACTTTCTTCAAATCCAAGGATTATATTCATATTTTGAACAGCTTGAGAAGAAGCACCTTTGCTAAGATTATCTATTGCAGAGGTAATTACTGCATAACCTGTCTTCTCGTCTTTATCTACAAAAATATCACAGAAATTTGTCCCAAGAACCTCTTTAATTCTAACAGGTCTATCTTGGAGTCTTATAAAGTATTCTTTATCGTAGTAATCAAAATACAAATCTCTTAACTGTTTTTTTGATATGTCGGTTTTAACTGTGATGGTAGAAAGCATTCCTCTTGAAACCGGGATTATGTGAGGGGTAAATCTGACTTTTATATCTTTATCTGAAATTCTTTTTATAACGTCCTCCATTTCAGGAGTGTGTCTGTGTTTTGTGATGTTGTAAGCATACGCGTTTGAAAAGCTTTCTGGATACATAAAATCTTCTTTTAAATGTCTTCCGGCCCCGGAAATTCCGGATAAAGCATTTACAATGATTGTATCATCTTGAATTTTACCCTCTTTAGCCAGAGGATATAAGCCAAGAATTGTGGCAGTTGGATAGCAGCCAGGATTTGCTATTATTTTTGCAGATTTTATATCATTTCTAAATATTTCAGCAAGTCCATAAACCGCTACTTCTAAAAGTTCCGGAAATCTATGCTCAAAGCCGTAGTATTCAGGATATGCTTCTTTATTTTTTATTCTGTATGCTGCAGATAAGTCTATAATGATTTTGTTATTTTCATAGAGCGTTTTTACAAGTTCTAAGGAAGGTTCATGTGGTAAGCATAGGAAATAAATATCAGACGAAGCTGTATCTACTTCTTCAGTAAAGATTAAATCTTGATATTTTGATTTGTTAAAGAATGGGAAAGCTTCTTTTAAAGCCTTCCCCCTGTATTGTCTTGACGTTATTTGATTTATTTCAATTTCTTTGTATAATTCTAAAATTCTTAAAAGTTCTATTCCAGTATATCCAGAAGCTCCAGCAATACAAACTTTCATAGAATAAATTAACGCTTAGACCATCTATATTTCGCTCTTGCACCCATTTGGTTGTATTTCTTACGTTCTTTAACTCTCGCGTCTCTTGTCATCAATCCAGCTGGTTTTAGTAATGCTCTTAATGCAGGGTTGTAACTTTCAAGAGCTTTTGCTATTCCATACATCACAGCTTCTGCTTGTGCAGGTTTTCCACCACCTTTTACAGTTGCATAAACATCAAACTTTCCAAGTGTTTCTGTAACTACAAATGGACGGTTTATTTTTACAAGCAAAATATCTCTTTCAAAATACTCTTTTCCATCCCATTCTTTTCCGGACGAACTTCTAACTATAATTCTTCCTGTTCCCGGAAGTATCCAAACTCTTGCTATTGCCTCTTTTCTTCTTCCAGTTCCGTAGTGTGCCACCTTAGGGTCTATTTTTATTGTTTTTTCCAAGATTAATACCTCCTTAAAAAACTTTCCATAATTTTGCTATTTCTTCTAAAGGCTTTAAATTTTGTGCTGTATGTGGATGTGTCTCTCCAGCATAGAGCTTTAATCTTTTCATGTATCTTTTTTGAAGTTTATTTTTTGGAAGCATTCTTTCAACTGCTAACGCTAATGCTTCAGTTGGCTTGTGTTCTATCATCCATTGTAGGTTCCTAACTTTTAAACCGCCGGGTGTGTTTGTGTGGAATTTGTATTCTTTGTCTGTAAGTTTTTTGCCAGTAACTGTAAATTTGTCTGCATTAATCACAACAACATAATCTCCACAGTCTACATCAGGTTGGAAAACTGGCTTATGCTTTCCTCTTAATACATTAGCTATTAATGAAGCTAATCTTCCAAGATTTTTTCCTTTTGCATCAATGATATACCAATCTCTTTTTACGTCTTCTTTTCTCAAATGGAATGTCTTCATCTTCAAACTCCTCTCGCTTTAAAAATTCAAAACAATATTATAGCATAAAAAAGCCTATTTTGTACACTTCAATTAATGGTGTTCTAAAATTCTCGTAAGCTTTTCTTTCTGTGTCATCCTGAGGCTGTAAGCCGAAAGTTCCCTTATTCAATTTTTAACAAATCTAATAATTAAGCTCTTGGAGTAATTAAGCCATAATTACCTGCTTTTTTTCTGTAAATTACGTTAACTTCTCCGGTTTCAGAATTAATAAATGGTAAGAAAAATGCTCCGGTCTCTTCTAATAATAATCTTGCGTCTTCAACAGTCATAGGTTTTTCAGAAGGTAGCGGTTCAACAACAATCAAAGGTCTTTCTATTGAAGATTCTTGAACAGTATGTTCTTTCATTTTTTCTAATCTTGCTTCTCTTCTTGCTGCTTCAATTCTTCTTTGTTTTAATCTAACAAGTTGTCTTTCTACTTCATCAATTACAAAATCAATAGCTGAATAAAGGTCGTTACTTTCTTCCCAAGCATGGATTACACCACCACCCGGAGTATTAAGATAAACATCTATATCTACTCTGTTTCTATGTCTATGCTTTTCAAAATCATAAACTATTCTTACCCTTACAGCGTCTGGGGTTACGTCTAAATCTTTTAAGTAATGTTTTAGTCTTTCAAGCTTATGTTCTGCATAAGCTTTAATAAAATCAGTAACTTCAATGTTTTTTCCGACATGTTCTACTTGCATGTTAACCTCCTTTTTTTCTTTTTCTGGAATCAGGTATATTTAATTCTTCTCTATACTTTGTTACTGTTCTTCTTGCTAAATGAATTCCTTCTTTTTTGAGTAAGTTTACTATGTCATTGTCACTTAAAGGTTTTTTAGGGTCTTCATTTTCTATTAAATTCTGAATTAAGTATTTTACATGATCTGATGAAATATTTCCACTTTCTTTGCTAACCTTGTTTGAGAAGAATGCTTTTAAAGGCAATACTCCTATTGGAGTTTGTGCAAATTTATTCGACACAATTCTGCTGATTGTAGATTCGTGTAATCCTATTTTTTGAGACACATCTTTTAAAGTAAGTGGTTTTAGATATTCTTTACCATAAAGTAAAAAATCTTTTTGCTGTTCTACAAGAGTTTCTACTAATTTTCTAAGATTTTCCCTTCTTTGTTCTATGCCTCTAATTAAGCCAATAGCTTTTTGCAATTTTTCATACAGGAATTTTTTTGTTTCTTCGTTTATATCTTTTCTATTTAAAATTTTTTTGTACTGATTTGTTAAATTAAGCTTAGGTAAGTCTTGTTCATTGATTACTATCTCAAAAGGATGGTCTTTATCGTTTGTTTCATATATAAAAATATCTGGCTCTACGTAGTATGCTTCAAAGTCTTCATATCCATAAAGTGGATAAGGTCTTAATGCTTTTATGTTTGAAGTAATCTCTTCAAGAGTTTCTTCGTCAATTTGATATTTTTTTAATAAATATTCTTTATCTTTGATTTTGTTTAAATCTTCTTGGATAATCTGCTCTGCTATGCTGTCTCTTCCAAATTTTTCTCTATATTCTGTAATTAAAAATTCTGTCAATGATTTAGCACCAAGTCCTGTTGGCTCAAGCTTCATTAATTTTTTTCTTATTTTTTCTACTGTCTCAATGTCTACATTGTATTTTGATGCTATCTCATTTAAGCTGTCTTGTGATACATATCCTTTCTCGTCTAAGTTATCTATAATGTCTAATGCTATCTCTTTTTCTTTGCCATCAAATTCTAAATCTATCTGAAATTCTAAGGTTTTTATAAGTGATGGCTTGTAAGTTAGTCTGTTTAATGGGTTTAGCTCTTCTTCATCTTCTGTATAAGAAACAGATAAGTCTGTAAGTTTTTCTTGATAATCATTATTTATATGAATCTCTTCTTCTAAAAATGGATTTTCTTCAAGTTCATGAATGATTTCTTGAAGAAGTTCTTGCTTTGGCATCACCATTATATTAAGTTGATGTTTTAAACTAAGTGTAAGGTTTAACTTATGCTGAAGCTTTAGTCCTAAGTTTTGTTTCATAATAGTTGGTCCTCAAATCTGCTGAAGTATTGATCCAATTCTGGTCTAAGTTTTATTCCAACTCTTTCAAAACACTTCAACAACTCTTCATAAGCTCTATCTCCACCTAAGAAATCCCAAAATTCTTCTGCTACTTTAAGCTCGTTGTTTATATCAATCATTCCTTTAATAGTCCATCTTTCGTAAGGTCTTGGATAGTATGGATTATATGGTATTGCGATATAAGAATTTATCTTAGCATCAGGTTCTCGTTGTAGATATATAGCTATCCATTCCAACAAAGTTCTTTTAAATGTTTTAAACTCAGATATATTTGGTTTTACTGTCTTTAAATCAAGCATATGAACCATTCCATCTTTATCTTTCAAAAAGATTGTCAACTTTAACAACCTTTGTTTTAACCAATTTGCCAGATTTTGCTACTTTTCTTATCCTTTCTATCTCCTCAAATTTATTAGGATTTCTTTGACCTGAGGCTAATTCGTCTATTATTTTTTGGATTTCTGCTTGTGCATGAGCGCTTATGAGATTACCGACACGATATTGTTTATATACTTCAACAAAGTTTTTTCTTGAGAGAATTTCAGCTACTGGTTCAAAAATGGATGTTCCAAAGGATGTATTTAATGAATGGATAAAGGAGTATAAAGCCATTCTATCTTTTCCTAAAAATCTATAATGAAAAGGCATATAATTTGTTTCTGGCTCATATTCCCTTAACTTTCTTTTTATACTATCTTCTATTGTTTTCTCAACTTCAATAATTTGCTCTTTATCTAAAAACATTTACTTCTCCTTAAGATGAAAAATCGACTCAGAATACAATTGATCTCTGTTTTTTTCCACTCTACATAGCACTGGTCTTTTAAATTCATCTACTATTTTCATACCTGCAAGTTCTGCAATTTTTGGATATAAATTATATTTATCATTTGCAACTATAAATATATTGTAGTCTTCTTGTAAATATTTTTTACAGTTTATTAAAACTTCTGCTATATCTTTAATGTATGCTTCTTTCTGTCTTTTTCCTATTCCTTTTGATAAAGAACCTATCTCTAAGTCATCTTTCCTTTCAAATCCAAATATTTCATAAGCATATGCGTGCTGTTCATGGTAGTCTATCAAACCAAGGTATGGTGGACTTGTAAATATTCCTCTAATTTTTTGTTTTTTTAGAATTTCAGCAAATCGTGGATTTTGTTTTTCTACTTCTGTAAAAATATCTATTTTTCTACTATCACCTGCAAGGCATATTTGGAATGTGTTTGTCCTAAGTTTGTCAAACTCTGCCAATCGTTGTAATGTATCGTTTGCATAATACTGCCACCATTTAGAGATAGTAAAAACTGGTTTACATATCTTTCTATGTTTCTTACAATAATAAGTTGTGTAAACAGGCTCTTTCAATGTTGCTAAATCTGAATGGGTTGTCGCCCTGCATGACCTGGCAGTCCTACTCAATATGATATATAAAACTTCCTTTATATCTTGATCGCTTATATTTTTTATTTCATTCGCTAAAAAGTCTAGCTCTTTTCTAACAGGGTCTAAATACCATAGATCTAAAAACGTTTCATTGTTATTTTGTTTGATTTTTATTTTATAATTGTTTACAAGGTTATTATAGATGTTTAAAAACTCCTTTTCTTTCTCTAAGCCATACTCTTGTTCTTTTATTCTACCTTCTAAAATCCATCTTTTGAAATCTGGAGATGGAAAGTATTTATCATTAAAGTTTTTTAATTTACTTTGCAGTTCTTCTTCAAAGTCTTTAATATTTAGATTATTTTGATAATTTTCCAACTTTAATGTCAGTTTTTTAATGGTTTTAGCTATTGAAGTTAAATCATGTTTCCTAACCTTTACATTAGACAGCATCACATTAAATTGAGAGATATCTATTCCTACCGCATGAATACCAAGTTCATTAGCTTGAACAAGTGTTGTCCCGCTTCCGCAAAAAGGATCCAAGACTATATCTCCCGCCTTAAAGTAAACTTCTTTTTTAAAAGAGTCTGTATGAGAATCTAAGAAATATTCAACTAATTGTGGAATAAATTTACCTTTGTATGGATGAATTCTATGAACGTGTTTTGTCCTTTCTGCTTCAGAGTATTCTGCAAAAGATAAACTCCAGTTTATATTTTCTTCTTTCTGCTGATTTATTTTGTAAGTCTTATCATAATATTCTTTAAGTTCTCTCAAACTTACTAAAACTTTCCCGTTATTTCCATATTTTTTAATTCTTCCATATTGAATCAAATAAGAGATATTTGAAATTTTTATATCTTTGTTTAAATAATTTGAAGCCCAAGTTGAAGCTTCTTTTAAGCTTACAAATCTATCTTCCATCAACATCACAATTCCTCTATAACGCTCAATATTTCTTTAATAATTTTATTCCTGTCTTGCGCTTTTAAAATAGGTCTTCCGACAACTAATATATCTGCACCATCTCTTAGAGCTTCTTCCGGCGTTGCTATTCTTGTTTGGTCATCTGTTTTTTCTTTTGTAAGTCTTATACCCGGAACAGCTGCGATGAATGGTTTTTGTATATGTTCTTTTAAAAACTTTACTTCATGACTTGAGCAAACTATCCCATCTGAACCATTGCTAATTGCCATATCTGCCAATCTATAAGCTAAATCTGAGACTGATAAAGAAGAGCCAAGTAATTTTGGATAGTTTTGATCGTGACTTGTCAGAATAGTTACAGCTAAGATTTTTAAATCTGTTCCTTCTTTTGCTTTTACAGCTTGCTGAATCATCTCTTGACCGCCAAGAGAATGTATCGTTAGGTAATTAACGCCAATTTCTGATACAGCTTTTACACCGTTATAAACAGTGTTTGGTATATCATGAAGCTTTAAATCTAAAAATATCTCAAATCCTTTGTCTTTAACTTGTTTTACAAAATTAATTCCACCTTTAATAAAAAGGTTGTAGCCTATCTTAATGATAATTTTATCTTGGATTTCATCAACGATTTCTAATGCTTGGTTGATATCATTTACATCAAGAGCAAGAGCTAACTTTTTCAAGATTTAAACTCCTATTCAATTATAATTTTATAATTCTACTACAAAAATCATGCCAAAATCAAATCGAGGACGGAAAGTGTTCCAAAATTTTTACAAGTTTACCCTTATCCGTCACCCTGAAGTCGAAGGTTGAAGGATCTCATCTTTTAAAAAGAGAGGAAATGAGATTCTTCGCCAGCTGCAGAATGACACCATTGGATCGTTCTTTGTCATCCAGCAGCGAAGTGAAGGATCTCATGTTTTAATGTGTTTTGAAAAGAAGGAAACAATAACAGGAGATTCTTCGCCGGCTGTAGAATGACGATGTGGATTTTTGGAACAGCCTCAATCGAGGATGTTTTAAAATTTTTATAAGCTTACCTTTCCGCCATCTTGAGGACTTTATCCTTGACATCCTTTTTAAATTCTATAAAAATCACTCATTTCTCACTCCAAGGTGCAAGTTTAAGATTATGAAAATTAATAATTTTGTGATGATTGTCAGTTTAAAAAATAAAACAGCGTTATAAAATTCTTGACAAGAAAATAAAACAATGTTATATTTTTTTAAAATTTGAATAAGGTTATAAAACTCAAGTAGGAGGATTTAGCGATGGCTTTTGATTTAACAATTAAGTTTGCAGGTGAAGGTGGAGAAGGTGTAATCTCTGCTGGTGATTTTACAATGAGAGCGGCAACGTACTTAGGTCTTGAAGTTGTTACTTTTAAAAGCTTTCCGGCAGAAATTAAAGGTGGTTACGCACTTTCTCAAGTTAGAATGTCTGATGAAAAAATCTTATCTCAAGGTGATGGATTTCAAATACTTTTTGCATTCAATGGTGAAGCTTATGAAGTAAATAAACCACTTTTAAAGCCTGGAACGGTTCTCGTTTGGGATGGACCAGAAGGTGGAGATTTTGAACCAGAATTTGACTGGTTAGAAAAACAAGGGGTTATAGCTTATGCTGTTCCTATGTCTAAACTCGCAAGAGAAGAAGTTGGCGCATACATTGCAAAAAATATGGTAGCTCTTGGTGCAGCATCTGAATTGTTTAATATTCCAATAGATGTTTATAAAGAGCAAATCGTTTCTAAATTCTCTAAAAAAGGACAAGATGTAGTAGAGCTAAACTTTAGAGCTTTAGACGCTGGTATTAACTGGGTCAAAAATAATATCAAAAAGGTAGACCCTTACAGACTACCAGAAAGAATGCCAAGAAAAGATGTTATCATCCTTGAAGGTAACGAAGCAATAGCTCTTGGTGCAGCAGTAGCTGGTTGTAAAGTTTTTGCTGCATATCCAATTACACCAGCAACAACAATCGGTAACTATTTATCAGAAATAATCTTAAAAGCAAACGGTTATGTGTACCAAGCTGAAGATGAAATTTCTTCGATGGCTATAGTAATTGGTGCGTCTTTCTCAGGCGTAAAAGCAATGACTGCAACATCCGGACCAGGCATATCTTTAATGCAAGAGCTGATAGGTCTTGCATCAATGGCAGAAATTCCGGCTGTTATCGTAGATGTTCAAAGAGGCGGACCATCAACCGGTATGCCAACAAAACACGACCAAGCAGATTTATACGCAGCTGCAATAGGTGGTCATGGTGATGGTCAAAGAATCGTAATAGCACCTACAAACGTTGAAGAAAATTTCTATCTAACAATTGAAGCTTTCAATCTTGCAGAAAGATATCAATGTCCTGTATTATTCTTAACTGATGCATCTTTATCTTTAAGAGCAGAAGCAATTCCAACACCAAACATTAAAGAAATTCAATCAAAATTAATCAACAGACCATTGATTACAAAAGATATGAATGTAGATCCAAATGAAATCTTGAGATACAAAGTTACAGAAACAGGAATTGCACCAATGCTTGCTCCGGGTGTATCTCCAAAGCCATACGCAGCAACTGGATTAGAGCACGGCGAAGACTCATCCCCAAGAACAAGACCAGATATTAGAACAATGATGATGGAAAAAAGATTTAGAAAGCTTAAGAATATAGAAGATGAAAACCAACATCTTTTAGAGTGGGACCTTGGAGATTTACAAGAGGGTGAAAAAGCCGATATCTCTGTAATAGCATGGGGATTAACAGCATCTATCACAAAAGAAGCTATTCAAAGATTAAGAAAGAAAGGTTATAAAATAGCTGCACTTTATCCAAAACTCTTGTATCCTGTTCCGGCTAAAGCTATTGAAAAAGTTGCAAGCATGTCTGATATTACTCTTGTACCTGAAGCTAACTATACAGGTCAGTTTGCAAGATTTATTAGAATGTATACTAATGTAAAACCGGTTCAATTTAACATTTACAGAGGAGAGCCATTTATCCCTGCAGAAATTGAAGCTAAAATTGAAGAATTAGTTGGAAGTAAAGTTAACGCCTAAAAAAATTTTTTAACAGGAGGTAAGTAGAAATGTCATACCAATTTATAAGATTACAAGAAAAATTAGAACCAAAGGACTATAGAAGTAATATAGAGCCAACATGGTGTCCTGGTTGTGGAGACTTTGGAGTTGTCAGCGGACTTGCAAAGGTTTTTAGTGAAGAACAATTTGACCCAACAGCATTAACACTCGTTTCAGGAATTGGATGTTCGTCAAGATTACCTTTATGGATGAATGCTTTTGGATTACATACTTGTCATGGTAGGGCAATACCTGCTGCAGTTGGTGCAAGACTTGCAAAACCAGAAGTTCCTGTAATCGTAACAGCAGGAGACGGAGATTTGTTCTCTATCGGTATGGAACACTTCCCACACGCTGCGAGAAAAAACTTTGATATTACTGTTGTTTGTATGGATAACAGAATGTACGCATTAACAAAAAACCAACAATCCCCAACTTCAAGAACTGGATATAAAGGTTCTTTAACACCTTATGGAAACATTGAAGAGCCAATGAATGTAATATCATTTGCAATTGCATGTGGAGCAACGTTTGTAGCTCAGACATACTCAGGAAATCCAAAGCATGAAGCAGAAATCTTAAAAGCTGCTGTAGAACATAAAGGATTTTCTTTTGTAAACATATTATCTCCTTGTCCAACATACAACAAAATAGATACATTCCAATACTACAAAGGAAGAACTATTGATATTAACAAAGAGTTGGGTCATGACCCATCAGACTATGCAAAGGCTGTTGAGCTTGCATCTCATGCATTGGACCACGATAATGACCCTAATGCAAAAGTTCCAATCGGCATCTTCTTAAAGATTGAAAAACCTACTTTTGAAGATAAAGTCCTTGCATTGAAAGAAAAGTATGGCGCTTCTGATAATCCAGACTGGGATAAAATTCTAGAAAGATACAGACCATAACATACCTACATAGGCAGGTCTTCGTGCCTGCCTTGATTTTTTGATTTTCAGCCCTTTTTCAAAACCCTACTAACAGAAATTACACCCGGTGTATTCTTTATAGATTTTAAAATCCCATTTAAATGTTCTTTATTTCTAACTTGAATTGTTAAATCAATGATTGCCTTACCAAATTTTAAAGTTTGAACACGAGCATTTGATATGTTTGATTTTGCATTGGCAACTGCATTAGAAACATTTGCAAGCATTCCGGGCTTATCTTCAGTAAATATTCTTATTTGAGAGTTGTATAGATGATTTATATTTTTACCCCAAGCTACATTGATAATTCTTTCAGGTTCAGATTCTAAAACCGGTTTAATATTAGGACATCCTTTTCTATGAATAGCGATACCCTTTCCTTTTGAGACTATGCCATAAATTTCATCACCCGGGACTGGCATACAGCATTTTGATAAATGAGACAAAATATTTGATATTCCATCAACTTCTATCGTAATATCCGAAGCTGTTTTTTTGGCTTCTGATTTTGCCTCTGTGTCTTCTTTATCTTCTCTTAAAAGTCTAATCACTTTTGCAGGTGAGATTTTTCCATCACCAAGAGCAGCTAAAAAGTCTTCAAAGGTTTTGTAGTTATATTTTTTTAATATTTTATTTCTTTCTTCTTCTGTTAGCGTGCTTAATTTTTTATTGATCTTCTTTAAAAATTTATCTAATAACTTTTCTCCAAATTCAATTGACTTTTCTTTCTCAATCTTTGCTATATATTGCTTTATGTTTGTTTTTGCTTTGGATGTAACTACAAAATTAAGCCAATCTCTTGAAGGATTATGCCCTTCTTTTGTGATAATTTCTACAACATCGCCACTTTTTAGCTTTGTATCAAGTGGAACTAATTTACCATTTACTTTGGCCCCAACTGCTTTATGACCAACCTTTGTATGTATAGCATATGCAAAATCTACAGGAGTTGAACCTGATGGAAGTTTAATCAAATCACCTTTTGGTGTAAATACATAAATTTCATCAAGTATTAGGTCATTACTAATATCATTTATTATTTCGCTGCTTGAATTTTCCTTTAATGTTTCTAACAGATTTTTAAGCCAAACAAACGTTTGTGCATCTTTTTCTGTTAAATCTTTTCCGCCTTTATAAATCCAGTGAGCAGCTATCCCATCTTCTGCTATTTTATGCATTTGGAAAGTTTTTATCTGTATCTCTACAAATCTTCCCTCCGGTCCTACAACAGTTGTATGAAGTGCTTGATAAAAGTTAGATTTTGGAAGTGAGATATAATCTTTAAATTTACCTGGAACAGGCGTCCATATTGAGTGAACGATTCCTAAGGTTAAATAACAGTCTTTGACATCTTCAACCAAAACTCTAACCCCAAAAACATCATAAACATCGCTTAATTTAAGGTTTTTTCTAATTGTTTTTTCATATATGCTGTATAGGTGCTTATATCTGTATTGTATTTCTGCTTTTATTCCATGCTGGTTTAAAGCATCTTTAAGAACCGGTATTACTTTTTCTGTGAGATATTTCTCATACTTTTCTCTTGAATGGGCAAAATAAGTGGCAACTTTTTTGTACTCTTCAGGATATAGATACATAAAGGCAAGGTCTTCTAATTCTCTTTTTATATTCCAAAGACCGAGTCTACTTGCTATTGGAGCATATATTTCAAGCGTTTCTTTGGCGATTCTTTTTTGTTTATCTTCTCTTAAATGCTGAAGTGTTTTCATATTATGAAGTCTATCTGCAAGCTTAACAAGAATAACTCTTATATCTTTTGCTGTGGATATAATCAATTTTCTAAAATTTTCATATTTTGCATCTTCTAAATTTTCAAACTGATACTTTCCAATTTTCGTAACACCGTCAACAATTTCAGCAACTTTTTTCCCAAATTTTTCTTCTATCTCTTCAAGGGTAGTATCTGTGTCTTCAACAATATCATGTAAAAGCGTAGAAATTATAGAAGTTTTATCTAATTTTAAATCTGCTATGGTTTTTGCTGCTTCTATTGGGTGGATGTAATAAGGTTCTCCGGATTTTCTATATTGGTCTTTATGCTTTTCAATGACATAATCAATAGCATTTTCTATTTCTTGTTTTTCTTCAGGTTTTAGATAATCTAACTTATTTAAAAGCTCTTTTGCGGGTGCATCTAAGGTTTTCATTTCATTCCTTTTTATAAAATATTTATTTTACTGTATTTACGATTCTTATTATAATACATTTATTTGCTTTGTCCAATAATAGAAAATCATAGAATAGTCTATTTTTTTCTGCATACGTTTTATTGCTTTTCTTTAATTAATTATACACTACGCTAATAATTATTCATTGTTAAAAACCTATTAATAAG